>DATLTV010000029.1:0-6456 GCA_035533375.1 Minisyncoccota bacterium | reverse complement strand
AAAACGTGGCAGGAGCAACAGGCCCTTCTCTCGAAGAACGAGGAGGTGCCCGCCGCCCGCGTGCTCGTCTATGCGATCATCGGCCACTATCTTGCGACGGGCGAGCAACTGTTCAAGGGAGATTTCGTCCGCAGTTCGGATATCAACTTGGGCGGTTACCAGGTGAGCGTCGGCACCTTCGGCGCCGTCGGCCTGTTCGTCGACTTCGACTGGGACGGCGGCCGCTACCTCAACTTCGGCGTGTCGTCCGCCCGGAAGTCCAACGGGTAGAACCTTGAATGTTGCGGGCTTGACCCTTGAGAGTCCTCTCGCTTTGAGCCTTCGGCGCGATTTTTTCGCAGCGCCGAAGGCTCTTTTTTTTACGGCAATTTTATTTACGTTCCGGCTTCGGGAAGAACCCGCCTCCGACGAGCGCCGGGACGCAGGGGACTATCCGTTTTTCTTCAGTTTCAAAATGATCCTCTTTTCCTCGGGTTTCACGGAGCCAATCGTGAATTTATGGAAGCTTCCGGGCGCGAGCATAGCCTTCATTTCTTCCGCGCCGCCGAATTCGGAGATGTGAACAAGCCCCTGCGCGCCGCCTTCGATCGAGATCACCGCGCCGAACGGATTCAGCTTGTAGAGCGTGCCCGACACTTCCTGACCGACTGTGTATTTCTCCGCAATCGTCGACCACGGATCTTCTTTCAGCGCTTTGAGCGAAAGGAATACGCGGCCTTCTTTGATGTCTACGATTTTCACTTTGATCTGATCGTTCACTTTGACGATCTCTTTCGGGCTGTCGATGAGCTTCCAGTCGAGCTCGGAGATATGAATCATGCCTTCAATCTCGGGATTGTCCGCGAAGCGCACGAAGACGCCGAAGTCCGCGATGCCGGAGACGATGCCGTCGATCACCTGGCCCACTTCGTATTTCTGAAGCAGTTCTTTCACGTTCGCCGAGAGCACTTCGCGTTCGGAGATAATGATCTTGTTCACGCGGGGATTCACGTCGATGATTTTCACGGAAAGCTCCTGACCGATGAATTTCTTGAGCTCGTCCGCGATCTTCTGTCGGTCATTGTCCGTGACGCGCGGGTAGTGGTCGAGCGAAAGCTGTGAGACCGGCAGGAAGGCCTTGAGGTCGATGTTGCCGAGATTCGACATGAGGCCGCCGGCGTTCGCGCCGTTCACCTTCACCTTCACGACCTCGCCCGCTTCCGCGAGCTCTTTCACCTGCTGCCAAAGCTTCTGCTTGCCCGCTTCCGCGAGTGAAAGCTCCACGCAGCCTTCTTCACCGTCGAGGTCCACGATTTTCGCGGGAATTTTGCCGCCGGGTTTGAGATTTTTCACGATCTCTTTCGCGTTCAGCATCTCCACGCCGTAAAGGATGCCCGTGCCGAAACGGCCGAGGTCGAAATAGGCCCGACGCGCAATTTTCTTCACGAGCTCGGCTTCAACCACCGTGCCCTCCTTGGGCCATTCGGCCGCCTGGAGTTCGTTCTTCAGCGCATCTGCGACCGTGGTCGCTGTTTTTACTGTTTCAGCCATGAGAAAGAGTATACAAGATGAGGAAATAAGAAGCAAGAAGCGATTGGGGAATTAGCAATTAGGTAATTAGCAATTGGGAAATTAGGAGCAAAAAAAACGAAGCCCGAGAGAGGGGCTTCGTATGATTCATAAGAAATACGGTTTGAGGCGACGGACGGTTTCGGCCACGAGCCTTCGGTCAAGTTCCGGGTCTGCTTCGCGCCAATTCGCGCGTTCGGGACGGCCAAGGAGTTCTGCCGCAACGGTCCGCAGATATTGCCGCGGCGCCGGAGGGTTCCAGCATACCATTCCCTTGCCCGCGGGCGTTGTCCAGAAAAGGTACGGCTTCGGCTTTTCCTCGTAACGCACCCGCGGCTCAGCGGCGTATTGCAGTTCGTCGATTTCCGCGAGGGGAAAGTCCCGGCGTACCCGTTCGGCAAGATCGAGAGCGACCGGCAAAAAGTGCAAGTGAGCGTGCGGTATCGATTGGCCGGCGACGCCGTGCTCGAAGACCGTAACGGGCCAGGGGCCGCGCTCCAGTTTTTTCTCACCGGCATATTCGTGCGTAAGCGCCCGGCAAAGAGCGTATCCTAAGGCGATGTTTTTTCCGTACAGCCGTTCCGTGAGCTCGCCCATGCAGGGGATATGTTGTTTTGAAACGAGGAGGGCATAACCGCCGTCGGTTATCTGCCCCAGTCCCGCCACGAGTAAAAAATCGCCCGTTTCATGAATGATCAGGTCTTCGAATTTACTTCGATCGCAGAAGAGGCATGAGTTTTCCATCACTATTCCTCCTGGAAAGCTGATTGAAGCTTAGAATAGGGCTGTGATTTGTCAATGATTTCGCATCGGATTTGCCCTTGGCAAACGGAGGGAAATTTTGGTAAAATAGTAAGGAAATTGGCGACCGGCAATTAAGCAATTAAGTAGCTAAGTAAGTTAGGTAATCACCACCGACTTTTTATGGTCATCACTTCTTTGGGCAACGGCGCGTTCAGATTGCAGAGCGGCGAGACGTCGCTCTTATTGAATCCCGAGGGCAACCGCTTCAAGGCGGACGTGGTGTTGAAGACCCTCTCGCCGGCGGAATTCGCGCTGTACGGCGACGGCGCGCCCGAGCAGAACGAAATATTTTTCCCCGGCGAATACGAGATCAAGGGGATTGAGGTCACGGGAATCCCCGTTCCCGACGAATCGACGAGCGCTTTTTTGAAAACGGTCTACGCGGTGGAGTGGGAAGGCGTGAAGCTCGCCTTCCTTGGCCATCTGACAAAACCAGCCACGGCCTCTATTATAGAGGCGCTCGGCGAACCGGATATCTTGTTCATCCCGGCCGGCGGCGGGCATTTCCTCGAGCCGGAGGTCGCGGCAAAGCTCGCGAAGCAGATCGAGCCGGCGTATATCATCCCCACGCTCTATAAATCACCCGCGGAATTCCTGAAGGCGATGGGGCAGAAAGCCGAACCGCAGGAAAAATTGGTGTTCAAGAAAAAAGATCTGGAGAGTGAAAAAAATAAGGTAGTGGTATTGAGTAATTTATAATTCTCAATTGCCCAATTGCCCAGTTGTCGCATACATATGAATAACTTCATCCAAAAGCTCCAATCCCTTCCCGATGCCCAAAAGCATCGTGTCATGATCGTCGCTACCGCCGTCGTCATGGTCGCGATCGTGTATGTCTGGCTCGCGTATTTCAACGGCCTGGTGAGCGGTTTTTCGAATCAGGCAACCGACGTACCCGCAGTGGCAGCGCCTGCGGCGGCCGGATCGCCCGGTGCGGGCGCGACTGCCGGCGGATTTACTTTCTTACAGACCATGCGAAGCGGCGCGGCGATACTTTGGAACGCGTTCGACGGGAAACTTCACGCGCTCGGAAGCGTTCTCGGCGCGCCAAAGGAATATATGGTAACACCACAATGAGAGCTCTTTAGCTCGTTAGCGCTTGAAATCAAAACAATGGATTTCAAGCGTCTAGCTCGTTAGTAGAATACATTTTCTAACGAGCCAACGAGCCAACGAGCCAACGAGCTATGAAAATAGAACCCCGCGAAATAACCAAAGAACTTCAGGAATCATACATCGACTACGCGATGTCCGTGATTGTCGCGCGCGCACTGCCGGACGTGCGCGACGGCATGAAGCCCGTGCATCGTCGCGTGCTTTGGGCCATGTGGGACAGCGGGCTCACGTATGGCGCAAAGACGAGGAAATCGGCGAACGTCGTGGGAGAAACGATGGCGCGCTACCACCCGCATGGCGATGTCGCGATCTACGATACGTTGGTCCGCATGGCGCAGGATTTCTCGATGCGCTATCCGCTCGTCAAAGGGCAGGGGAACTTCGGATCGATCGACGGCGATTCCGCCGCCGCAATGCGTTATACCGAAGCGAAACTCTCGAAAATTTCCGAGGAGCTTTTGCTCGACATCGAAAAAGAAACAGTCGACTGGCAGCCGAACTATGATGCGACGCGCAGCGAGCCGAAGGTACTGCCCGCGAAATTGCCGAATCTGCTTTTGAACGGGAGCTACGGCATCGCCGTCGGCATGACGACAAACATCCCGCCGCACAATTTGACCGAGGTTGCGGACGCGATCCTCCACCTCGCGGACAACGGCGACGCTTCGAACGATGACCTGATGGAATTCGTGAAAGGGCCGGACTTCCCGACGGGCGGCATCATTTACGACGAGAAGGCGATCAAGGCGGCGTACGAGTCGGGCAAGGGTGCGATCACGGCGCGCGCGCGGGCGGAGATCGTCGAGCGGAAGAACGGCAAGCAGTTCGACATCGTCATTACGGAAATTCCGTACATGGTGAACAAATCCGAGCTCGTGAAAACGATCGCCGAGCTTGCGCAGGAAAAAAAGATCGAGGGCATCCGCGACCTGCGCGACGAATCCGACCGCGAAGGGATGCGGATCGTGATCGAGCTCAAGAACGACGCGCCGCCGCAGAAAGTGCTGAACCAGCTTTACGAACACACGGATCTTCAGAAGGATTTCCATATGAACATGATCGCGCTCGTGAACGGCATCGAGCCACAGCTTTTGTCCCTGAAAGACGTGCTCGTCGAATATATCAAATACCGGAAGGAGGTCGTGAAGCGCCGCGTGCAGTTCGACCTGAAGAAAGCGGAGGAGCGTGCGCATATTCTGAAGGGCCTGGCTATCGCGCTTGACGCGATCGACCGCGTGATTGCGACGATCAAAAAATCAAAAGATCGCGAGGACGCGCACGCGAACCTCGTGCGGCTGTTCAAGCTCTCGGACATCCAGGCGACGGCGATTCTCGAGATGCGGCTCCAGACCCTCGCCGCGCTCGAGCGGCAGAAAATAGAGGACGAGCTCAAGGAAAAACTCGCACTTATTAAAGAACTGAATCTGATCTTGAAGAGCCCCGTGCGCATTTTGAAAATAATCAAGGACGAGGTCGCGGAGCTCAAAGAGAAGTACGGCGACGCGCGCCGCACGCAGGTGATCGCGGCCGGCATCAAAGCGTTCAGCAACGAGGACCTCATTCCGAACGAAGAGGCGATGGTCACGTTCTCCGCCGGTGGTTACGTGAAGCGCCTGCCGCCCGACACCTTCAAGGCGCAGCGCCGCGGCGGCAAAGGGCTCATCGGATCGGATGTCGCGGACGAAGATTTCCTCTCGTATTTTTTCAGCGCGAAGACGCACGACAACGTCCTCTTTTTCACGAACCGCGGCCGCGTGTTCCAGACGAAGGTCTACGAGATCCCGCAGGCGACGCGCACGTCGAAAGGAAAAGCAATCCAGAACTTCCTCGAACTTCCCGCGGAGGAAACCGTGAGCGCGATCGTGAACTATTCGGCAAAAGGCGAGAAGAAAAAATATCTCATGCTGGTCACAAAGCAGGGCGTCGTCAAAAAAACGCCGCTCGAGGACTTCGAGAATATCCGCCGCAGCGGCATCATCGCGATCAAGATCAAGAAGGGCGACCAGCTCAAGTGGGCGCGTCTCACAGGCGGCGCGGATCAGGTGGTGCTCGCGACGCGCCAGGGACAATCGATCCGCTTCGAGGAAAAGCAGGTGCGGCCGATGGGCCGCGGAGCGTCGGGCGTGCGTGCGATCAAGCTCAAGAAGCAGAACGACGAGGTCGCGGGTTTCGACATCGTGAAGAACGGCGAGGCGAAACTGCTCGTCGTCATGGAGAACGGATTCGCGAAGCAGACGGCGCTCAAGGAATACAAGATCCAGAGCCGCGGCGGTTCGGGAATCAAGACCGCGGAGATCACGGCAAAGACGGGCGCCCTGCGATCGGCGCACGTCGTCCTTGGCGAAAAAGAGATCTTCGCGCTTTCCGCAAAAGGCCAGATGATACGCACGCAGCTCGATTCCGTTCGCACGACCGGTCGCGCGGCGCAGGGAGTACGCATCATGAATCTGAAGCCGGGGGATCGCGTGGCGGGAACGGTGGTCATTTAGCTCGTTGGCTCGTTAGCTCGTTAGCCAAGTAAACACAGCTTATTGCTCGTTAGTTCTTCAGTTCGTCAGCTCGAATGGAAATGTTAGAATAAACACATGAAACGCATTGTATTCGCCAGCGGGCTAACGACGAGCCAAAGAGCTAACGAGCCAAAGGGCCAACGAGCTAACGAGCTGGTATTATGAAATTCTCCAAACAGCAGACGGTCATTATCGGCGCGGGAGTAGTACTCCTCATTGTTGTTTTTGCCATCGTGTCCCTGAATCTTCGTCGTGGAAATACCGGCATCTCGGGACCGTTTACGCTGAACGTTTGGGGAATCGATCCGATCGATGCCATTCAGCCTACCATCGATGGGTATAGAGCCATGCATCCCGGGTCGACTGTCAATTACAAGCAGGTGCCTGCCGCGAATTACGATGCAGAATTGCTTGACGCCATGGCGGCCGGACAAGCGCCCGACGTGCTCTATATAGGAAATCACGAATTGCCGAAAAT
>DATLTV010000028.1:0-3354 GCA_035533375.1 Minisyncoccota bacterium | reverse complement strand
AATTCTTGAAATCGGTTTTGGTGAACAGCATAACAATTTATTTTTTTCAGAGAAGTGAAGCGAAGTCGAAAACCTTATTAGTCTCACCGATCGCCTTCTCAATCAGGATACCCTATCCTTTCGGGGTTTGCCTATATCGCGGGCCGTGGTATTTTGGAGATAGGTTTTTTGGAAGATTTCACGCTTTTGACAACTGATTATGGAGGCAGAAAATGAAAAATCGGCTTTGGCGGACGATTTTATGCATAACGCGCGCGGTACGAACGCCCTGGCGTAAGGCGAAGTCGCTCGGCAAACGGACCAGACTGCGATTGCTCGTCTCGTGCCTCGCGATACTTGCCACGGTCACGGTCATCCAATGGGCGACCGCGGATCATTCCGGGCAAATTGCGCCAAAAACGATCGGTTACAACGAGTTCGAAAAGCTCGTCAAGGATAAAAAGATCCAAAAAGTAATCATTCTCGGCGGCACGATCAACGGTACCCTGCCCGATGGGAAGCCGTTCCGGGTGATCGTCAATACGGATTACGTAAAACCCGTGGATGAACTCAGGCAATACGGGGTCGCCTTCAGCTTCAAAGAGGCTACCCTCAACACGAACCCCCGAATATACTTCGCGCTTGGAGGCGGCGTGCTTATACTCCTCGCGTGGAGCTATCTCTTTTTCGGAGGCATTGACCCATACGGCAGAATATCTCTGCGCTTTTGGGTTTCGCCTTCGAAACGATTCGAGAAGAACAAAGGGATTGTTACCTTCAGGGACGTGCAGGGCATCGACGAAGCGAAAGCGGAAGTGCAGGAGATCGTCGATTTCCTGAAAGATCCGCAAAAATTCCAGCGTCTTGGCGGACGCATCCCGAAAGGCGTCCTTCTTGTCGGACCTCCGGGCAACGGCAAAACACTGCTCGCCCGGGCGATTGCGGGCGAAGCGAACGTCCCTTTCTTCGAAAGAAGCGGTTCCGACTTCGTCGAAAAATTCGTTGGGGTCGGGGCAAGCCGGGTACGCGGATTGTTCAACAGAGGAAAAGCGGCCGGACGCTGTATCATCTACATCGACGAGATCGATGCGGTGGGCGCCCACCGCGGAAGCCCGACGAGCGGCGGCGACCGGGAATACCAGCACACGACGGACGCGCTGCTCACCGAAATGGACGGATTCGACAATCAAACCGGCATCGTGATGATAGCATCGACGAACAAGCCGGAGATACTCGATGAGGCGCTCACGCGCCCCGGGCGTTTTGACCGGCGCGTATTCGTCCCGCGGCCCAATGTCCGGGGACGGGAAGAGATCCTCAGGGTGCACGTGAGAAAGCAAAGCGTGCCGCTCGGAGAAGACGTGGACCTCGCGGCCATCGCGCAAGCGACCCAGGGATTTTCGGGAGCGGACCTCGAACTCATCGTGAACGAAGCCGCGCTCTCGGCGACGCGGGACGAACCAAAACGCCACACGGTCCTCGCGCGGGATTTCATCTTCGCGAAAGACAAGGTGCTTCTGGGACTGGAGCAAAAATCGCGCACCCGCTCGGCGGAAGAGCTCGCGGTCGTCGAATACCACGAAGCGGGCCATGCGTTTCTCGCCGCCATTCTCAAAGGGGCCGATCCCATCGAGAAAGTGACCATCGTCGCCCGCGGCATGACGGGCGGCGGCCTCTATTCGCTTCCGAGCGAAAACAATCTGTATTCGCGGCACTATCTGCTGACCCAGCTCGTGATCATGCTCGGAGGCAGGGCCGCGGAGCAGAAATTTCGCGGTGTTTGCACGAACGGCGCGGAGAACGACATCGAACGGGCGAACGAGATGGCATGGCACATGGTATGCAAGTGGGGCATGTCGGATCTCGGACCGATTGCGGCGCACGGAACGCACACCGACCTGCGAACCGGCCAGGCCCTGAACGCGCCGGCACGCATTTTCTCCGAAAGAAAACGTAACCAGATCGATGCGGCGATAGATCGGCTGGTTCGGGACGCGGAAGAGACCGCGCTCGCGCTCCTTACAAAACACGAAGTTCCCTACCGGACGCTCGCTGCTCTTCTTCATCAAAAAGAAACGGTCGACGGCAAAGAGATCTACGCCCTCGCGGGAAAGCTGCGTGGATCGGAAAAAGCATTTTGACGGAAACCAAAACCGCACGGATCATCGTGCGGTTTTTTTGTTCTTCCGGCGATCCGGCTCGCTCTACGGACAAGGAAGCTATTACTGCCCCGCCGCAGGATTCTTGCCGCCGGTTGCGACATAGCTCACGCAATCGCCCTGATTCTTGAATGCGTGGCCGCTCGCATCGGCATAATTCTGCCAGCCGCCGTTCTTGCATTGATTCAAGGACATCGGGACCGGTACCTCGTAATCGTACGTGATCGAATTGATAACCGTGTTATCAATATCGACTATTTGTCCCGTCGTCGGCATCGCCCAACCGCCGTCAGCGACGAGCTGAATGCCGGTTACGGGATACGCGCCGTAGGCAGATTCCGCATGCGCCCACGTGTCATAGAACGTGCCGCCGGGAAGCTGAGAGGTGTCCACGGTGCCCGTTCCTACAAGTTCACCCGAATTCGTCCACGCGCTCATGGGGCAACCGGTGTAGCTCGGACCCGGGCCGATGTAGACGAAAACGTTTTTCACGCCGCTACCCGTATCGACGTTCACCTGGAAACGCGGCGAACCGCCGCCGCAGGAGCCCGCTTCGAACAAATAGTCGGTCGAAAGATGATTGATATCCGCTAAGGTGGCGCTTCCCGTGAAGCCATAATCGATGCCACCGTCGGTCGACGTCGCATTCGATACGAGCTGCACCGCGCGGTTCGAGGCTTCGCCCGGACTCACGTAATGCGCGCTGTCAAAAAGCGAATAGCCCGTCCCCGAAAACGCAGGCGCCGCAAGCGCCGGCAGCGCGAATGCCGAAAGGACAAGCATGGCGGAAGAAACTCCGCCGATTAATTTCTTCATAATTTGGTTTGTTTTTTAATTAATTTTTTCGACCTTTTCTTCGCGTGCACACAATGTATAGCAGGCGCATCGTGAAAAACACATGATCCCGTCGAAAATAGCGCGATGGGAAAGCGCACGTGCCGATAAAAAAAGGGCGCGATGTGTTCGCGCCGTTTTCCGATCGCCTAGAACCGATTTTCACAAGCGATATTTTAGCCAAAGCACGTTCGCCCCTATCTTCACGAGACTCGAGGTGATGCAGAGTCCCAGCGATAAAGTTACTTTCCGCGTGAGGGCGTACGCGATGGCAAAATCGATAAGAATGGTCAAAGCCCTCCATTCCATCGCCCGGAAGAAAGACTTCTTCAAACTCATTCCGCCCGGCATGATTACTTCCCGCAATCCCGCAGCGGCTGCG
>DATLTV010000027.1:0-8251 GCA_035533375.1 Minisyncoccota bacterium | reverse complement strand
GTTAGCTCGTTAGCTCGTTAGTAGGTGTAATTACTAAAGAGCTAAACGCTTGAAATCCATCGTTTTGATTTCAAGCGCTAACGAGTTAACGAGCTTCTTATATGAGTCCCAATTTTTTCTGCCGTTCGAAATCTTTCCTTTTCGCATCGCGATGGATGGCGGAACGCTTGCGCTTGAGGCGGCTCTGCGCGCGGCCGCGAAAACGTCGCTTGCGCGCTTCTTTTAAAACGCCGCTCCGCTTGATCCGCTTCGTGAAACTGAACAAAAGCGAGTTGCCCGATTCACCTTGTTTTTTACGCACTTCAACGCCCATAGAATAAGAGTTTAGCAAAAATGCCCATAAAGGTCAAACCATCGTTGCCCCGTCGTTGTCATCCCCGCGAAAGCGGGGATCCATACCTATAAAATCGTTCTATGATAAAGTATGGATCCCGGACAAATCGCAGCGGCGATTTTCCGGGATGACGCGCGCTAACCCACTAATTTTTTCTTTATCTCCTCAAGCGTTTCCTTCGGAGGATTATTCACGACCGATTGGACGGCATGTCCGGCGTCATTTTTCCACCGCGGCATTAAATGCACGTGCAGATGGTCCACTTCCTGCCCGCTCGCGCGGCCTTGGTTTATGCCGATTGTGATGCCGTCGGGCGTGAGCTTCGTCGAAAGCAGTTCGGCCATCTTTTTTACCGCTTCAAAGAGCGGCGCGACCTCCGCCTCGGGCAGCTCGAGAAAATTCGGCGCATGGAATTTCGGAATCACCATCGTGTGCCCCGGGCTGCGCGGCTGCACGTCCAAAAACGCCAGCACGCGGTCATTTTCGTAAATGATCTGCGCGGGGATCTGTTTGGTAATAATTTTGCAGAAAAGACAATCCATTTTAGCTCGTAGGCTCTAAGCTCGTAAGCTCTAGACTCGTAAGCCAATCATTCTGTTGAATGACTTACGAGCTTAGCAGACGAATTGCCGTTGTTATGCAATTCGGCGCTTACGAGCTGAAGAACTTAATTTAGCCTTGCCCGTTTTTTTATCTCCTCCACGATTCGCTCCATCTTCACGCTCTCCTGGAGTCCGGTGCGCATGTCGCGGATGATGACTGACGCCTCATAGATCTCCTTCTGTCCGAGAATGAGCGCCGTGCTCGCATTCTCTTTGTCCGCCGACTTGAGTTGCGCGCGCAGTGAATCCTTTGCGAGCGATTCGGAAACCGGAATACCGGCATTCGTCAGTTCTTTGATGAGCTTCAGAGCCTTTTTCTTCGCCGAGTCACCCGCGTGCGCTACAAACACCCGCCGCACGGATTTCGCGGGAACCGGGATCTCCCGCGCTTTCATGACGGCAATAAGCCGCTCGGCGCCGAAGGAAGCCCCCACCGCGGGCGTGAGATGTCCGCCGATGAATTCCATGAGGTAATCGTAACGGCCGCCCGCGAGAATCGCGCCCACATCCGACCCCGCGCCTTCCGCGAATACTTCGAATACGGTCTTATTATAGTAGTCGAGGCCGCGCACAAGCGTGTTGTCGAGCGCGTACGAGATACCGAGCTCGTCGAGGCATTCGAGCACTTCCCGGAAATGCTTACTGCAGGTAACGCACAGCTTGTCCAAAAAATTCGGCGCTTTTTTCTTGAGCTCGCGGCATTCGGGGTCCTTGCAGTCAAGCAGCCGCAAGGGGTTTGTTTCCAAACGCTCCACGCACTCGGCGCACAGTTGCTTCGCGCGGCTCCGGTAATAGGTCTGCAGCTGTTTCTTGTAAATCGGACGGCACACCCTGCAGCCGATCGAATTGATCTTTAGCGACACGTCCTTGATCTTCAGATCCTCAAGAATGCCCATCGCGATGAGCAATACCTGCGCGTCATAGACGGCATCGTTCACGCCGCCGATCACGTCGAATCCGGTCTGCGTGAATTCGCGGAAACGCCCAAGTTGCGGCCGGTCGTGGCGGAAGACGGGTCCGAAGTGCCAGAGCTTCTGCGGCTGGCCCATGCGCGAAAGATTGTGTTCGAGATACGCCCGGGCGATCCCCGCCGTGAATTCCGGCCGGAGCGCGAGCACGTCGCCGCCTTTGGTCTTCAGAGAGTACATCTCTTTTTCCACGAGATCCGTCCCCGCGCCCACCGTACGGCGGAAGAGGTCGGCAAATTCAAGAAGGGACGGCTCGATGCGCTGAAAATTATAAAAACGCGCGGCGCTTCTCATGGCCGCTTCGATACGCTCCCAGTACGGCTGTTCCGCGGGCAACAGATCGTGCATGCCGCGCGGCGCGCGGAAGGACTTCGGCGCTTCGTCTTTCGGCTTCTCGTGATTCGGTTTTTGAGGCATGGTGCAATGATAATTTACAATTTTCAATTTTCAAAAACGGATTTAAAAATTTACTCGTTTGAAATTATTTGAAAATTGTAAATTTAATTTATTGGTACTTGGGCGCCGCGAACGCGGTAAGATCGTTCAGGGGCCAGAGGCGCAGGCGCACCAGGCCCACGATATCGTTTGCGGGCATCGGTCCCCAGCTCCGCGAATCGAAGCTCGCCTCGCGATTGTCGCCCATCATGAAATATTCGCTCGGACCGAGCGTAATATCCTCGCTGCCGGTCGTTTTGAACGAGGACGGCAAATACGTCTCGTCGAGCGTGAGTCCTTGCGGGTTCGCCTTATTATAGACGGTCACCTTGCCGCCATTGATGAGGATTCGCTCGCCCGGCAGGCCGATAATGCGCTTGATAAAATAGGTCGACGTGTCCTTCGGATATTTGAACACGATCACCTCGCCGCGCTCGGGCGCCCGGAAATGGAAGGTGAGCTCGTCGATCAGGAGATAATTGCCGTCCTCGAAAGTCGGCACCATGCTCGAGCCGCTTACGAGGAATGGCTGCACGAGAAAATGGCGGATGAGGAACACGGCTCCGATGGCGATGGCCGCGACCTCAAGCACTTCGAGTACTGAAGCAAAAAATTGTCGCATAATCGATTACTGGTTATTATAAAGGAGTAGTACTATCGAAGCAAGCGACGGTCAAAGCCCGTCATCCCGGAAAATCGCCGCGACGATTTGTCCGGGATCCAATCATTGTACCGATTTCGCCGATATCCATGCCCATCAAACTCATCATCGCCCTCGGGAATCCCGGAAAAGAGTACGAAAACACGTACCACAACGCGGGTTTTTTGTTCGCCGACTATCTCGAAAAAAATCGGCGAGTTTTTCCGCCAAGAGTGGATCCGCCTCGGGCGGACAATTTTTCCGCCAAGGGCGGACAATTTTTCCGCCAAGGGCGAGATCTCGCCCCTTCGGGGCGGACAATTTTCAAATCGGATGTGTACATGAACGAATCGGGGCTTTTTGTCAGGAAAATGATGAAAAAATACGGCGCGAAGCCGGAAGAGATCCTCGTGGTACATGACGATAGCGACTTGATGGCCGGTGAATACAAATTTTCCGTGGGTCGCGGCGCGGCGGGGCACAAGGGCGCGGCGTCCGTGATCGCGCACCTCGGCACAAAAGAATTCTCACGCCTGCGCATCGGCATACGCCCGAAACTGCCGCCGGAAGCGGAACGGCAGAAAGCAGAAGCGTTCGTGCTGAAAAAAATAAACAAAAAAGATATGGAGAAAATAGAGCGAGCGATCGAGGAAGCGGCGGAGGAGTTAGCTCGTTAGCTCGTTAGCTCGTTAGCTCGTTAGCTTGTTAGCTTGTTGGCCAAATGAATCCCGGATTACTAACGAGCCAAACGAGCTAACGAGCCAAAGAGCTAAAGAGCTGATTTACGGCGCGTACGTGAATGTCATCGAAAACGACACTCCCGCGGACGAGAGGTTTACCGATGAGAGCGGCAATTGCACGTTTTGAAATTTCGGATTCGCGTTGAGCGCGTTCTTGAAATTCGTAAGATCGCTTTCGGATACGGCCTCGCCCGTGAGTGATATGGGCGCGCCGGGCGATTGGAATGAAAGATGGTCGATGGTGACGTTGTTCGGCGCGGTCACAGCCGATATTGCATCCCAGAAGGCGGCTTCCGATATGGATGTCTGCTCGGCCGCTTTGATCCACGCAACCTCGGCGTTGAATTGCGTGGCCTGGTTCGCAAGTGCGGTATCCTGCGCGGCCTGCGCGGCGCTTAACGTGAAAAGCGCCTGTGATTCGAGGGATGCTTTCGTCTGCACGAGGAAAATGTCCGCCAGGAAAAATGCGAGGAGAAGGACGCCGAGGCTCGCGGGCAGAAGCAGCCGCCAGAAGCGCGCGAGTTCGAGCAGGCGTTCGCGATGGAATTCCTCGCTTGCGCCGATTCCAAGGAGGCTCGTTTCATTGTCTTTGCCGCGCGGTTCCTGCCCGCGCAGGGCGGCGCCGGCGGCTACCGCCCACTCGCTCCCCGCGCCGTCCGCCTCACGGAACTCGAGCGTGCGCACCGGAAAGGAAACGACCTCTTTCACGATCGCCTCCGTCTCTTCGCGAAACGCGACGGCGGAGAGCACGAACTCGGCAATGGGTTCCTGCCAGTGCTGAGTGTAAAAATTGAGCACCTGGCGCAGGTTTCTCGTGACGGAAGCAACGAACTCGGCGCGGGGAATCTCCCCTTTTTCGTCGGCGAGATCACGCCATTGATTGAAATAATCGAAGTACAGTTCTCCGTGGCGCACGACGATGAAATCGATCCCGGCATTATCAAGATGCATGAGGATATAAGAACGCGCCGGATCGAAACCCTCTCTCGCTTCCCGGAACGCCCGTACAAGCGCGAGCGAGCGCGGTTCAAGGACGATCGTAAGAAATCCGGCTTCGGCAAGCGCACTCTTGATCTCATCGACCGTCACGCGCTCGATGAATGCCGCAAATACTTCGAAGCGGCCGAGCGTCGGATCGCGGCCGATGATCTGCGAACCCGCATAGGCGTGCGCGAAATCGATCGGGGATGCCATCTGGATGTTCAACTCCAGCGCTTTCTCGAGCGTCGCTCCCTGCATGACCGGAATACTGAACACCTGGCTGTAGACATTCACCGAACTCAGCGTGACAATAGCGCTCACCATCTCTCTCGCGCGTTTTCTCGGAAACATCCTGAGTTTCAGCGTCCTCATCGCCGCGATAAAACTCTCGCGGTCTTTAATCGTCCCTTTTTCCATCGTACCCGGCGCAAGGCGGATGCCGTGCACCCGCCAAATCTCGCCGTCAGGATACGCGAACCTGACAACGGCATCCGAAATGTCGAGCCCGCCCACGATGGGACGAAGTTGTAAAAATTCAGCGATCTTTTTCCAATAATATCCTAAAAGATTCAGGTAGGCGCCCATGGAATCATTATACCAAGGAAGCGGCTCATTGGCTCGTTAGCAAAAAATACAGCTCGTTGGCTCGTTGGCTTGTTCGCCCGTTGGCTCGTTCGCAAGATGCATCATAGGGATTTTCGAAACTTTATCGCAATTGCTCGAGGATCGTGCGCAGAACTCGAAACGCAAGCCATAATCGCCTTTCGCCTCGGCTTCGTCCCGGGAGAACATTACGAAAGGATTTCCCGCGACATCAATACACTCTCAAAAATGCTTTCTTCCTTTCACGCAAAATTAAATCAGGACCAAACGGTCAAAAGCAGGAAAAATCCGGCTAACGAGCTAGAGAGCTAAAGAGCGAACGAGCTATATTACTGTTCCTTCCACGAAGACAGAAATATCTGGCCGGTCGTCGGATCCGCCGAGGTCACGGCCAGGATCGTCTTCGTGCTCAGCGCCACCGTCGCGGTCGATGAAATCGTGAACTGATCCGCGGAGGAATTCCACGTGACGCTTACCATCGCCGTGTCGCTCCCCACGGGAAGCGAATAGGAATATATCGAGGTCGTGAGCGATGAATCCCGATCGAGTTGCACGAGCGCGTCGTACACCCCGCTTTGCGCAACCGATTCCGCCCGCGCCGACGCGCGATAGGCGTACGAAGAATTCAGGAAGGACAATGCGAGAAACACGAGCAGGATGCCGATGCCGACTATGATGCCTCCGATAAGAAGCACCGTGGAAAGCGTGGCTTGGCCGGAATGGCTGAGCTCGTTGGCTCGTTGGCTCGTTGGCTCGTTAGTAAGTCCGAGCGATACTTTAGATTTCATTTATCTTTATTTTAACATTTCTTTACCATCATACTATATAATGGCTGGAATGAAAAACTTTAAAGAACTATTTGTCTGGCAAAAGTCCACGGAGCTTATCATAATGATATATGCCGTAACCAAGAATTTTTCCGCGGAAGAAAAGTATGGGCTGGCAAGTCAAATGCGAAGAGCGGCTGTTTCTATTGCATCGAACATCGCGGAGGGTCATCTTCGCAGAACAAACAAAGATTTCGGTCAATTTTTGTCAATCGCTCGCGGTTCCTGTGCTGAACTCGAAACACAAAGCATTATTGCCGAGCGATTAATGTACTTCGGCAAAGAAGAATATATCATGCTTGAGAAAAAAATCGAGGAAGTCGCGAAAATGCTTTCTTCGCTATACGGGAAAGTTAGCCGCTAGTCCGTTGGCTCGTTAGCGGCGAAATCAATCGCCAAAAAATTTCACCGTCTAGCTCGTTGGCTCGTTAGTAATAAATACACTATTGAATTTACTAACGAGCTAGACGTGAGAAATCCATTGCCATGATTTCGAGCGCTAACGAGCCAATAAGCTTTTACGGGCTCCAATTCACGATTATGTTATTCACCGTCGGCGTGTTTGATTGCGAACTGTCCGGATAGAGCGTGATTGCATAGCGGAAATAGCGGAAATTATTGAACAGCGAATAGTCGAGCTGGGTCGGCGTATCCACGGCGGCCGTGTAATAACTTCCGGCGCCGGCCGGTCCCAGGTATGTCCAGGGACCGTTTGCGCTGTTCGAAACGGCGAATTGGAATTCCACCGATGTTCCGGTGGGCTGAGTACCGCGCCAGATGAACGAATTGAGCTGCGCTCCCGAGGGAACGCCCGTGTCGAACACGACCGATTGGAGCGTGCCGCTCGCCGCATACCCGCCCCCGCCGGCGCCGGAAAGCGTAGTCACACTCGAGCTTGCGCTGTAGGTGCTCGTGCCGAAACTGTTCACGCCGGCGACTTCATAGAAGTAAGTCGTGCTATTCGCAAGCCCCGTGTCTCCGTAGGTAAGCGAGGTCGTTGTCGCGATTTGGCTGTAAGTGCCATTCGCGGTCGGGCTACGGACAATACTGTACCAGGTCGTGCCGGTCGCGGCAGTCCAATTCACAGTGAGGGTGCTTGTCGCGATATTGGTATAGGTGGGGATACCGGGGGTCGAGGGCAATGAATTGGCCGTCTCGCTCCCTATTCCGTAAAATGTGTCCGGGTTCGCTTGATTGTTGTAGGAGGTCGCAATCCAACTACTGGACTGGATTTCATGCGAGACCCGCATTTCATCAAGGTACCCGATAAATGTGCGGATTCCGGTACCACCCTGGTTCCCGATGTTCCATCGAAGTGCCACGGTTGAGGAAACACTCGGATTTGATATTGTGACCGTGGCAGCGCCCTGACCATTGATATAGAAGGTCGGAACTGTGCTCGTCGTAGCGTTATTGAATGTCGCCGCGACGTACTGCCATGTACTGGTTGTGATAGTGTTGCTGTTTGTTACCCATACTCCGGTGCTCTCTTGTAATTCCAATGAGTTCGGGTTGGTCGCCCCGAGGCGGAATACTATCGACCCCCCGGCAGACCCCAGGTTAATCATGGTTCCTTGGCTGAATTGTCCCAGGGTTGTTGGATTTATCCACGCCTCGAGCGTCATGTTATTGAAAGCGATCGTGTTCGTAGCGGTATAAAGATCGATAGTAGTCGTTGTGAAGTCCAAACTACCACCGATTTCTCCCGGGGCCTGCACGAGCACCGATGTGCTTGCGGCAATGGCGGTGCCGGTCGCCGTCGCACTCAACCCATTTGCCGTACTATCACGAAAATTATTGACGGAGGTGGATACGGCCTCCGGCAAATGCCACACCCCTATGAAGTTCGAGTTCCACGTCGAGCTCGGATGTGATTGGTCGGTCGTCACGGACGCGTCGTCGTAGCAGGCGTAGATGACTGTTCCCGCGGAGAGGGAAGGCACGTTCACCCAGTCCACGAGCGCCCCGGTGCTTGAGACATAGGACTCCGTTTCAAAGTTCAGATTTGACGTGCCGCAATTCGCGACTGAAGTGGCAAACACAAGGTCGGCAGGTTCTTGTCCTCCGTTCGGAGCGGTTACAAGGTTCTGGATATTGCCGCCATGGCCCGAGGAGGCCCAC
>DATLTV010000026.1:0-6133 GCA_035533375.1 Minisyncoccota bacterium | reverse complement strand
GATTCGTGGTGATGCCGAACGCTTTTTCGATCCGCATCGATGCTTTCGCCCCGGTAAAACTCCCCCAAACAGTCGCAACCGTATAGGGCACAAAAAGCACGAGCGACATGTTTTCCATCACAAGGAAATGCAGCACCGAATACCATACGACATTCGAGAGAAGCATCGTGAACGCATGGTAGGTCGCATTATCCCGCACGGCTGAACGGCTCACCATCGAATAGGCGGCGTTGTTCGCGTACGAGAGCGCCATGAGAATGCATATCTCGAGCCATTTGCCCGGCGCGTAACAGATTGAAGCCGCGCCGATAAGCGCCAAAACAAAAAGAACTTTCGAGGTGCTTCCGAAACGTTTCTCGTTTGCCACAATCCACTCCTTATTTTCCGATGTGAAGAATAAGTTCTGACGTCATCATGCGGCACAAAACCGAGAAATGCAAGATGGAATTGCAGATAAGCCGCTCCGGTTTTCACTTCCGGGGATGGGCCCAAAAAGAAAAAGCCCGGGATTTTAATCTCGGGCTTTGCTTTCGCGAGGCCGATGCCTGCATCAAGCAGGATTCGGAAAGATCCGGTCCCAATTGATGGGCCACGATTTCCGCAGATATTCGCGGATGAACACGTAGTGCAGAGGGATCATCCTCACGGGTCCGGCGCCCGGACCTTCCACAGGGATGCATATGATCATGCCTCCGAGGTTCGCTTTGGAAAAACCCCAATCGTCGCCGTAGGAATCACCGTGCGTACCGCACGCGTTATTGAACACGATTTTGTTCGGTCCATACGCGGCGGCGTAGCGATGCTGATCTCCAACAATCGTGATGAAATCATGCTTGTTGAAGATGAAGCCGTAATCGCCGCGCTCGGCGAGATTCGTCGTCGCTCCCTTGAGCGGATCGCCATCCTGGCCGGATTTGCGCGTGGGGTCATGTCGCAAGTGCAAACCCCATTCGTATCCGCCGGGCGTGGAGATCCGTCCGTATCCCGAGGCAACCTTGCCCCAGACCGGAGACTTCACGAGTCTTTCGAGATCATCCTCGCTGAACGAAGAATCCTTGCGAGTGAGCGCCTCAACCAAGATCGAAAGCAGACAGATGCGGACATCGGCCGGCCCTTCGGTCACCGTGCCTTCCGTAGTCCTTTCGCCATGGTTGCCGTCGAGCCAGTTCACGAGGCCGATGTTGCGCCGGTCGAACTTGTTTTCGCTGCCGCTCAAGATCTCGGTGATGCCGCGGACTTTTACCTTCGCGGCCGTACCGGTCTTCAGGATTTCGAGAAGAAACCGCCTGCGGCTCCTGATCGAATGATCCCAGAAATCCTCGAGCTGCTGCTGATAGTAATGCTCGCCCCGCAACCGGATCTGGTGACCCTGGCGCTGAAGCATATCCGCAGTCTGCTGAAGCAGGTCTTTCGAAACCTCTCCGCCCGCAATGCGGCGCAAGATCTCGGCGGATTCGGCTTCGATGACATAGCCGGATTCGTGCAACGGATGGCGGTTCTGCTCGGTCGGGAAATGCCGGCCTTGCGCGCTGTCGCCATGGCTCGAGAAGCTGTGGAACGGAAGGGATTTGCCCTTCTCCACGAATTCGCGCATGAAGATGGTCGACGCCGCAACCTCCATGGTGAGGTTTTGCTTTGTCTTCTCGTCCCACACGAATTCTTTCGCCGGGTTGCCGGAATGCTGGTCGCCCTCGACCCAATGATAGATCTCCTTCGGAGTACCCGAACGAGATTCCGTCTTCGGATAGCGCTGGGTGAACATGGAAACCGGCAACGGATGAGAATCCCACAAGCCGTCCGTCATGCCGAGGATGAACGCTCCGGGTTCGAAGGTGGCGTTCGAAACGAGTTTCTCCATGGCTGAACCCTTATGCATGAGTTCCGCCTTGGCGCCACGCACGTAATCGCGATCGATGAGTACCGGCAGCTGCCAGATCTGCACATTACCGCTTTCCGTGCCGCGCATGCACTCGCGCGCACTCCAACGTGCGAGCAAGTTATAAGCGCCGGCTCCGAGGATAGCGTCCGGCAGCGTTCCCGTAAGGTCGCGCTGGCCGACGGACTTGATGAGATCAGTCATATCATCGTCCGCGGGACGGTCATGGGTCGCCTGCGAAAGTTCGACGGTTTTGCCGCCGATCTCGAAAGTTACCGTGCCCTGCCCCACCACTTTGGCGTTCGGAATCGCTTTCTCGTACCAGGAAACGAGCAGCGTGCGGATGATCGGCACGAACCGCTTGTGTTCCAGGGGATCGATGTTCGTATTCGCCGATTTCCGTTTTTCGAGCCGGAGCAGCCGTTGCACGTCTTCGCGCAAACGCACTACTTCTTCGGTTTCTTCGCCTTCGCTCTCCGCGAGCGCAAAAACCAATTCGGCTTCCTTGGCCTTGCGTTCGGATCGCGCGTCAAGCTCCATACAGGTCTTCAAATAGCGAAGATGCTCGTGGGCGGCCGTTTCGATCATCTCTTCTTCCGGATATCCGAACACAATGAATACCGGGATGTCAGAGGTGATGGGCGTTCCGTTTTTGTGGGAGGTCACCTTCTTGTAACCGCCGAATGCGTTCATCACCCGCTCACGCCGCGTCACAAAACTGATTTTGTCCGGCGGCAGGTTCTTGCGGATGTCGATCGCTTCGGCGCGGTACTCGGGATCGATGACCGCGGGATCGAAGTCAAGACCGGAGTAAAGCGCACGATGGGTCGTGAGCCGCCCCGAACTTTTCTTCATATCCATCCACATGAGGCCGGCGGTGATGACGATCGCGTCAACGCCAAGTCGCTTCGCGTGACGCAACAGGTTCCGCAAGTCGTTCTCGTTGAGTACGCGATTGTACTCAAGGCCCATGTGAGGGCCATTCACGAACAGGACCGAAAAATTGTCCTGCTTCTTCACTTCGATCTTGAAAGGATGTGCGAGGGTGTAATTTTTCAGTTCGAACACTCCCGCGTTCTGTACGCGCTCGACTTCGGCATCGGTCGCTATGCGCCCGATGCCTGCTTCGAAGAGCGTGCTCTTCTTATCCGATCTGCCCGGGGTGACGCCGCGCACGTCCTGCGCCTTTTTGTCGACCATTTTCCGGGGAATGCGGCCACCGAGCTTCTGGTACACGGGAGCAAGATCGCTCCCTTGCCGCACGACCTTTGTGACGAGGTCAAGCGCGTGTTTATCCCAAAGCAAAGTATCGACCTCTTCTTCGAACTTTTCGACGCTGCCCAAAAATTCCGGAAGTGTTGCGCCCTTGCCGACTTTCGACCGGCAAATGCGAAGCAATTTCGAAATGCCGCCGGATTTCTTTTTTACGAGAAATCCCGCGTGCAGCAATTCGCCCAGTTCGCTCTTGATCTTCTGCGCGACGCTTTCCGACGGCTTCTTCGTTTCTTTCTCGTTCTTTGGGTCGCTCATGCGATCCTCCTCGCGAATTTTCAAAATAGGTTTCTGCCTTCATCATCGCAGATAAACAAGGAAGCACAATAGCAAGTTATGCACAGTTTGACGTATTTTTTTTATTGTTTCGCAAGTTGACCGCGACCGGACGGCGGAGTATGCTCTTCACCAGAACGTTGAAGGAGGTTTGATGCCAAAACCGAATGAAATATCCTTTAGGCCGGCGCTTTTGCACGATCATTTGGACGGTTCACGGGCGTTACTCCCCTCCCTCCGCGAAATGTACCGTTTAAGCGAAAAGTCATGCCCTTTTTCCGACGACGCCGCGGTGAAGGCGGCTTTTGCCGATCCGCATGTCAATCTGGTCGAAAAATTCGGTGCGACTACGGGAGCCATGCAGTCCGATGCATCCCTCGAACTCGCCGCCTATGCTTACACAAGCGGCCGGGCGCGGCAGGGATTCCGATATTGCGAAGCGACCATCGCGCCGCAATATCACGCCGACCTTGCCGGATTCAAATCGTTCGAAGATCTGCTTGCCGGAGATCCGTGGCGCGCGAAGGGGGAAATAAAAAGAGTGGTGGCGGCCCTCGTCCGCGGCATTAAACGCGGCGAAAAAGAATTTCCGCTGATCGAAGTTGACCTGCTGCTCGCCTTCGGGCGCGAGGTAAGCGCCGAAACCGCCGTCCGGCTCGTGAATATCTTCTCGCAATGCGATCGCGACTACGCGGTGGGCGTAAGCCTCGTTTGCGACGAAGCCGCGCATCCGCCGCAAAAACATATTCCCGCATTCCGCCGCGCGAAAGAGCTCGGATTTCAAACAACCGCGCACGCCGGCGAATGGGTGCATCTTCCGCCGCGCGGGGCTGACCCGGAAAATGACCGGAAAACGCTTCTCGAAAATATATTGTCGGCGATCATGGACCTCGGAGCGGACCGCATCGGCCATGCGATTCCTCTCGCTTATAGTCCCGATCTCATGAGGATCGTCCAGGATCAAGGCATCGGCATCGAAGGCTGTCCGGGTTCGAATCTGTCCTGCGGGCTCATCCCGAACATGGCATACCTCAAGATACGCGACTTTCTCGATGCGCATGTGATGTACTCAATAAATCCCGACGACGATCTCTTCATGCCCGATCTCGATGAAACGGTCGCGCTCTGCGATACGGAATATCATTTCACCGCGCATGAACGCTGGAAGCTCGAAATGAACTCCTGGGCCACGCGCTTCGGCCATCGGAAGCATCATGACCTTTCCGAACTGCTTTCAAGAAAAACCTCCTCCGGCTAATGTCGGAGGATTTTTATTACGAACATCCTTTTTTGTCATCCCGGAATCCCGCCGCAGCGGGATATCCGGGAACCATACATATTGAAATAATTTTAAAAGTATGGATCCCGGATAAGCTTGTCCCGTACCGAGATACGGGATCATCCGGCGATTTTCCGTGATGACGCATAAAAAATCCGCGCAAACTCATGTTTGCTGGATCGGGAAAACTGCGGAAACGCTGCTTGCAATCTGACCTTGAAATGAATTACTAATTACTCACTACCTGGCTCCCGTCCCACTTGAGCTGCGACGAGAAAATGATGACGCGTTCCGATTTTTTTGCGTCCGCGAGCCAGGAATCGATTGTTTCGCCCTCGAGCAAAAGCTGGCCTTGGAGGATTTCGCGTGTCGCCTCCGGCACGAGCACGTCGGCCATCAAGGCCTGGGGGGCGAGGCCGTAGACGGCGCTTCCCGCTTTCGCAAGGTCGACGTCGTTCGCATACGCGCCCACCTTGCCCTGGATCATGGCGCCGAGGCCGCTCCCCATTTCTTTTTGCGCCTCATCGCGGATGATCTGATTTTCGATGATCTGATTCATCACGCTCGCCTGGATCTCGGCATCCGTAAGCGGCGCCGTGCTCGTCAAAGCCGTTCCGTACACTTTAAGCGCATTAATATAGTAGAACGACGCGGCGCGATATTCGTCGTTGAACGTTTTCGCGGAGATCACGCTCGTGCCCACGATAGCGACGGGATACTCCCCTTCGGCGATGACGATGATCGCGCCCACGCCGATCGCAAGAATGGCGACAAAGATGAGATATGGTTTATAGCGGGACATGGGTATTAATTATCTCAAAACTTATATCTCAAATCTCATTTCTGGACGTAATAAAAAGTTTTGATTTTTGAGATACGAGATAGCTATGGGGTCGACGTTGCGGTTGATGAACTGTCCGGCACGAGGATCATGAGATGCTCGCCGGGCGCCCTGAAATTGAACCGCGCGCGCAGTTCTTTCTCGAGGTTCGCGGGATTCAGGTAATAAGTAAGATCCGCTTGCGACTGCGCCTCGTCCGCTTTTGCGGCATCGAGCTCCGACTGCATCGAAGCGAAATCCGCTTGTGCTGTTTTTTCTTTCGACAAAAAAGAATAGATCTGCGTGCCGAGAAATATGATCAGCGCCGAAAGCAGGATGACGGCAATAATTTTCATCATCTCTTTATATATAGAGGATAACTAATCGGCGCGGGCGCTACAAGAACCCGTCTCCCGAGCATGCTCTCACCGCGTTTTCGGCAACAAAAAACGCGCGTTCGGAGAAACGCGCGTTCGAATCAATGGCCGCCGCCCGGCGCGGGACCGTCCCCTTTGCGCCGATGCATTCTTAGTTCGTGGACGGCGCACATGACGACCCCGCGAGTACGAAGAAAAAACCGATCCATGCCCTCGTTCCATCGTTCGCCCAC
>DATLTV010000025.1:0-7289 GCA_035533375.1 Minisyncoccota bacterium | reverse complement strand
GGCGCGAGCGTCGCGCTTAGTGGTGCGGGAAATGCAACGCTCACGACGAACCACACGGCCATCGTGAATACCGATTGGTCATTGGGGAATTTCTACGACGAGAGCGGCGTCGATACCGGCTCGATACCGGGAAGCGTACTCCTGCTCGTGAACGCGTCGGGGACATATGACACTTCCTCTCCGGGCTGGCTTATATCGAAAACGATCGACACCGGATCGAGTACGACGAATTATTATTCGTTCGATTGGAATGCGATCGTGAATCCGGGAACGGAGAACGTGGAATTCCAGCTTGCGGCGAACAATGATAATGCGACATGGAATTTCGAAGGCCCTTCCGGGCCGGGGAGCTATTACACCGCGAGTTCATCGATCGCGTCGGTCGCAGGCCGCTATATTCGCTATAAAATGTTTTTGAGCACGACGGATCCGAACGCCACGCCGAAGGTGGACGAGGTTTCTTTTGATCTCGCGTCCGCCTGCACGCCGCCGGGGCAAGTGTTGTTCCAGGGACTCGGCGCGGGTACGTACGATATAGACATCACGGCGCCGAATTATATCGAAGCCACAAGCTCCGTCACGGTCGGGAGCGCCTGGCAGGGGACCACTATTTCACTTACGCATATATAATGACGCGAATCATTAAAACGCTCGTCGGCAAACCATCCGTCGCCCCCGCAAAGGCGGGGGTCCACGCTTCCGATCAAACGTCCGGGAGCATGGATCCTCGCTGGAGCCTGCCCCGTACCGCGATACGGGGCGAGGACAACACAATAAACCGCAATCATTCTTGCGTGCGCCGCCGCGGTTTCTCCCTCATCGAGATCATTTTTGCGGTGGCGGTCGCGGCGAGCATCTTTTTCGCGATCTCGAGTATGAGCGGCAATCTGGTCACGCTCGAAAATTTTTTGAACCAGAAACTGCAGTCGCGGCAGGACGTGGACCAGGCGTTCCAGATACTCACGACGGAGATCCGTTCGGCGGGACCGTCGGCGGCGGGCGCGTATGCAATCGATTCCGCCGGCACGAGCACTTTCATTTTTTACAGCGATATCGGAAAGAACGGCACATTCGCCCGCGTGCGGTATTTTCTCGGCACGAGCACAATACAGAAAGGCGTGACCCGGCCCGCGGGAAATCCGCCCGCATATGCGACGTCGAGCGAGATCGTGACCACGGTCGTTTCGAATGTGGTGGTCAGTACTTCCACATCGCTTTTTGCGTACTATGATTCGAACTATACCGGCACGCAATCTCCCATGAGCTATCCGCTGAATCTGCAGAACATCCGGCTCGTGAACTTTTCCGCGTACGTGGACGTGAACGTCTCGTCTTCTCCCACGCCGGAATATTTTTCCGGATCGGCGCTTATGAGGAACCTGAGAAGCAATTAGCTCGTAAGCGTCGATTTGCATAACAATGGCAATTCAACTGCTAAGCTCGTAAGTAAAACAAAATGCTAAACTCATACCATATGAAATCCCGTATCGACTTACGAGCTTACGAGCTTACGAGCTTACGAGCTCGTTCCGGCCAGCTTTCCGTCATCATCCTTCTCTTCGCCACCGTGACCGTGATCCTCGTTTCCGGGTTCACGCTCCTCGCGGCGTCGTTTTTACAGCTCTCTTCGCGGGCCTGGAACAAGTCCCAGGCGTTCGCGATCGCCGAGTCGGGCATCGAGTATTACCGCTGGCACCTCGCGCACGCACCGGCGGATTATGAGGATGGCACGGGCCATGCCGGTCCGTACACGCATACCTACTATAACAAGGACGGTACCGCGATCGGCACGTTTATTTTGGACATCACGCCGCCGCCTGCGGGATCCACGGTCGTCACGATCGAAAGCACGGGCGAGGTACTCGCGGACGCTTCCATTTCGAAGATTATCAAAGTGCAGCTCGGCATCGAGTCGTTTTCCAATTACGCGCTCGCTTCGGAAGGAAATCTTTATTTCGGAACGGGAACCATCGCCTACGGACCCATTTTCAGCAACGGCGGCATCAACTTCAACGGAATCGCCTACGGCCCGATCGAAAGCGCTTTGAACACCTACAGCGATCCGAACGATTCGAACAAGACCGAATGGGCGGTGCATACCGATCTCGCGCCCGCCGATCCTCAGCCGCCCACCGCCTGGAACAGCCGCCCGGATGTGTTCGCCGGCGGTCGCGCGGTCGGCATACCGACGCTCGATTTCACACAGATCACGCAAACGCTGTCTTCCATCAAATCGCTCGCGCAGGCATCCGGCACCTACTACGCTTCGAGTTCCGCGTACGGATATGATCTGGCGCTCGCCACCTCCGGCGTTTATTCCATCTATAAAGTGACCTCGCTCGCAGCGCGGCCGAGCGGCTGTACGAATACGAGCAATGTATCGGGGTGGGGGACATGGAGCGTGGGAACGGAGAGTCTCGCGGCGACGGGCACGATCCCCGCGAACGGCGTCCTCTTTGTGGAAGACGATCTTTGGGTGCGCGGGCAGATATCGAATAAGCATCTTACGATCGGCGCGGGGCGCTTCCCCGAAAATCCTTCCACGTGGGCGAATATCACAATAAACAGCAGTACGCTTTACACGAATTACAACGGAAGCGATACGCTCGCCTACATCGCGCAAAATAATTTCAACGTCGGGCTTATGAGTGATGATGTCCTCCGCATCGACGGAGCTGTGATCTCGCAGAACGGCCGTGTCGGGAGATATTATTACACTCCTCCCAACAATAGTGGTAATTCAAACAAATGCGGTCCGACGGTCACGCGGCAAAAGATAACGTTGTTCGGGAGTATATTCAGCAATCAGCCATACCAATTCGGTTTCAATGACGGCACGGGCTATCAGGAACGAGATATTATTTATGACACAAATCTTCTCTATACCCCGCCGCCGAGCTTCCCCTTAACCACCGACGAATACGCACAGATCTCATGGGATGAGGTGCAGTGATATAGCTCGTTAGCTCGTTAGCTCGTTAGCTCGTTAGCTCGTTAGCTCGTTGGCCATGCGACGAAATGCTAGAATGAATGTATGAAGTTCAAAGCATGTACTAAAGAGCTAAAGAGCCAACGAGCTAACGAGCTCGGTCTGACTCTCATCGAAATTATGATCGCCATCGCGCTTCTCGTGATTATCGCGACGATCGGGCTCGTCGCCGCGAATCCCGCCGGACAAATCGCGGGTGCGAGAAATAACGAACGACAGCTGCATCTGCAGGCGCTCATGAATTCGATCCGGCAGAACATCGCGGACACGTCCGGCGAAACGTTCACGTGCGTGGCTGGCGCGATCCCCACGACCTCGACGGATATGGCAAGCGCGTCGGGAAGCTATAATATCGCGCCTTGCATCATTCCGGCATATTTGTTTACCATGCCATTCGATCCATCGGCTTCCGGCGCCCATTATACGAGCGTGTCGGATTACGATACGGATTACACGATCATGGAAAATGCCTCCGGCGTGATCACTGTGGCCGCGCCTTACGCGGAATTGAAGAAAAGCATTTCTATTTCGAGATAGCCTTTATAGCCGGGGCTTAGCTTGGGCTTAGCGAAGGATTAGCCGGGGCTTAGAATGGTGATTACGGTCTTTGATTCTGCGCATCTTTTTATGTGTCATCCCGGAATCCCGCCGTAGCGGGATATTCGGGATCCATACCGATATAAAATGATTTCTGGATGTATGGATCCCGGACAAATCGCGCGGCGGTTTTCCGGGATGACAAAATTGGCGGCGGGCGCGTTACCCGTATTTTTCTATACCCTAGTAAACCCCGGCTAGAGAGGCGCGAGCTCCACCGGTCCGTATTCCGCTTCAATCGATCCTCCTTTTAGAACATCCAATTTATAATAGTAGGTGCCGTTCAGCGAATTATCGACGATGCCGATGGAATACGACACCGCGGGATTGCTTTGATCGAGAATTTTGGTCCACGGGCCGCTTCCGCTTGCCGACCGATAGACGATCGCTTCAGTGGCATCGGAAGGAATGTTCTGCCAGTTGATCTGGAGATCATTGTTTACGTGCTCCACCCAGAAATTCGCCGTTTGCGGCTGCGATACACCGGAGACGCTGCCGCTCGGCGAATAATATACCGTTCCGCTCGAATTTTGCGTTGAGGTGGATGTACTGCCGGACGGCGTGGGCGAGGGGGTGGGCGTAGGCGTCGGTGAGGAAGTCGGCGCGGGAGTCGGCGTGGGCGAGGGAGTGGGACTCCCGCTCGTTTGCGTTGTGCTCGACGTTTGCACGGGTACAGTGCTCGAGGACGTCCAAATCGGCGTGGAGCCGGTACCGTCCGTCGCTTCGGCGTAGAACGAATAGCCACCGCCCGCGATCGCGGTACTCGCGTTGAAATTGGCCAATCCGCCTCCCAACTCAGCAGACGTTATGGCGATTGTTTTCCAGAGCGACCACTTGTTCGCGCCGGTCTTTGAAATAAAAACGTCGAGTACGGTCGTGCCATCGGGCAGGTTTGTCCAGCGGATGATCACGCTCCGTTTCATTCCGCTTTTTTCTATGGAAACGGAAATCGATGGCTGCGGCGAGGGAGTGGGAGTCGGCGCTGCCGTCGGCGTTTCTTGTGCCGTCGGCGCGGCGGGATGTTTCGATGGAAGATACACGATAAACGCCGTCGCGGCCGCGGCGATTACGATAATGACGACAACGAGAATGATATATTTTACTCCTATAAACGGTGCCATATCCTTATGACAAATTTTCGATGAGTGTTATTTCAAGCGGCACCGTTGCGAACGGGGAGTGGCGGATCTCGGCGTAAGCGCGGATGAGTGATTTCATCAGTTTCATCGTTTCCTGCGTATCAGCCAGGGCGCCGAGCCTTTTTATATCCGCGATCTCCTCGGAAGTAAGTTCTCCGCGAAAAATATCCTCGACGCCGGGACTCACTTTAAGAGAGAGAATCTTGCGGACATAATGGATAAGATCTTTCGTGAATTGCGTGAGATTATGCCCTTCTTCGTGGAGCCCCACGATACATGCGAGCGCGGCCGGCAAGTTTTTTTTGAGGATGAGCTCCGCGAGGTCGTGAATCTTTTTCATGCCGATCCTGCCCGTGATGCGTTCGACATCCGCAAGGCCGATCTTTTTCGCCGCCGGTCCTTTTCCCAAAAGTGAGAGCGAGCTTACCTGTTCGAGGAGCGAGATGGCATCGCGGAAACTGCCTTCGGCGGCGGCGGCGATAAGCTCGATTGCCGCTTCATCGATGCGAATCTCTTCCGCCGCCGCGATTGCCGCGAGCGCCTGCATGATCACCGTCTTCGGCGGCTTTTTGAAGAGAAAGCGCTGCGCGCGCGAAACGATCGTGGCGGGAATTTTTTCGTATTCGGTCGTGGCGAGGACGATCACGGCGTGCGCGGGCGGCTCTTCGAGAGTTTTGAGGAGCGCGTTCCACGCCGGCGTCGTGAGCATATGCGCTTCGTCTATAATATAGACCTTGTGATCCGCCGACGACGGAGAGGTCTTGATCGAATCTTTGAGGTTCCTGATCTCGTCGATGCCGCGGTTCGAAGCGGCGTCGATCTCGATTACGTCGAACGAATTCTGCGCGTCGATCTCGATGCAATGCCGGCAGGCATTGCACGGCTCGCCGAGTTTTTTGAACGCCGGATCGTCGCGCCGCTTTTCGCAATTCAGGAGTTTCGCGATGAGCCGGGCGGTCGAGGTTTTCCCCGTGCCGCGCGGACCGTAGAAAAGATAGGCGTGTCCGATGCGCCCCGAAGCCGCGGCATTCCGCAGAATTTCCGCGTTCGTATCCTGGCCAAGGAGCTCGCCGAGTGTTTTCGGCCGATATTTGCGGTAAAGCGCGAGTGCCATTATTAAAATCATACCGAACCCATGCTAAAAATGCCACGGGGCGCCATAGTTGCCACGGCTTGCCGAATTGATTGTCATTCCCGCCCCGTACCGCGATACGGAGCGGGGGATGGCCCGCTCGCGCGTGGTCGAATAAATCCCCACGCCGAACTTTAGCGTCGGGATAAAAAAACGCCCGCATCGTTTTTGCGATCGGGCGCTTCCATTATTTTTTCTCGGGCGGTTTTTTGCGATCAAAAACGAGCTTCATCCGTTCGCTGACGACTATTTCACGCTCCTCTCCGTATTTGAGCTCGGGCAACGGCGGCGTGAGCGTTTTCGGTCCGCCAAACACGACCTTCCAGCCTTCGCTTTCGCGTTTCTTTCGGATCGTCTCAAGCGGTTGTTTCGTCAGGATATCCAGTTCCTGCAGCACGATGGCTTCGTTCTTGCCTTCGTCTTTGTCTCTTTTTTTCTCAAGATGCGCATTTAGCCGCGCATCAAGATCATCCTTAAATTCATTGAAACGATTTTGCTTGTCGTTCGTCGGGGCGTGGGAGGCCGGTTTTTCCGGTTCTTCGATAGACATAGCAGTATGCTCCGAAAGTTATTTTTAAATATCCTTCTCATACAAATATTACGCGCCTTGCCGGTTTTGCACAATATCATTACAATGACATCGTAAGCGAGCCCCTATAGCTTGTCCTCGCGAAAGCGAGGATCCACACTGAAATAGGAGCACTCGCCTCTAATGAGGCCTTGCCCCATCGACTGGTTCGCTCGTTGAAAATAAAAGAATGAAATAAGCATTGTGCGCAGCGTGCCCCTATAGCTTAGTGGTAAAGCACTCGCCTCTTAAGCGAAGTACCTTGGTTCGATTCCAAGTGGGGGCACGCTGCGCAGAAACTATTTCATTTTTTTATTTTCATCTCGCTGCCAGTCGTAAGCGAAGTACCTTGGTTCGATTCCAAGTGGGGGCACAGACTTCGGTTTCGCGTTTTGCGAGGCGCCGCGAGTGATCTATAGACCTAAATGCCCGGTTTGCCGGGCATTTATCTTACTTATCCTACAAACGGAGATTTTCTTTTTTCGAGGGTTTCTCGAAGCCGCGCAGGCGGCGAGAGAAGAACCCAGCGCACACCTTCTTCGGTAAGCCTTGAGGGATCGGGAAAATCCTCGTAACGCGACTTGAAGTATAGGTGCGCGCTGGGTTTTGGGCGCTCACAGCAGGGAACGACCCGTCCTTCGTGAAAGAAAATCGGAGTTTTGTGCCCACAAGAAGAGTCGTAATATTCCCGTCCCTACCCTAGGGCGGCTCTTATATGAAAGCGGCTCCATGGGCCCGATTCAGCCACCACCAATGATATGCTTTGGACCATCGCACTTATACTCATAGCGCTCTGGCTCATCGGATTCATCTTTTTCCCGGTCGCCTGGTGGTTGATCCATGTCCTGCTCGTCGTAGCCATCA
>DATLTV010000024.1:0-15520 GCA_035533375.1 Minisyncoccota bacterium | reverse complement strand
TGCCTTGAGGATTTTCCGTTACGGTATACGTGGTCGTTGCGCCCGTGGGGGTAATCTTCGTGACGCTGCCGCCGTGGTTCGCCGTCCACATGTTTGTGCCGTCGAAGGCGATGCCGATGGGACTGGATCCTGTTCCAGTATACGTGGTCATTGTGCCTGTCGGGGAGACCTTCGTGACGCTGTTGACGGTATTGTTCGTCGTCCACATGTTCGTGCCGTCGAAGGCGATGCGTTCGGGACCACTGCCCGTTCCGGTATAGGTGGTCATAGCACCCGTCGGGGTGATCTTCGTGACGCTGTTGTCGCCAAAGTTCGCCGTCCACATGTTCGTGCCGTCGAAGGCGATGCCTTCGGGACCACTGCCCGTCCCGGTATAGGTGGTCGTTGTTACGCTATAGGTGATCGAGATCGCTCCCGATATTGCGTAGGAGATGTTCGTCGATGAGGCGAAGCTACTGCCCGCGAACGAAGTCGAAGTGCTCTGTCCCGGACCGCCGGACCAGTTGCTCTGGTTGAACGTGTTATCGGCGTAGCGGGTGAGATAGAAAGCAATCGTGCTCGTCGGGCTCTTCGTCCAGGCGTACGCCACGGTCACAAACATCGATGAGGGATCGATTGAACCCGCGCTTGAAGTGACGTTGCCGTTCGCGTCGCGGTAGACGCTCGCGAGATAGAAGTAGCGGGTATAGGTGGTCGTCGCAATCACGATGCTTTCCGTTCCCGTGACGGCGGTGAAGGGCGAGCTCGAGGTGTTCAGATAATACAGATGCGCGGAAGAGGTCGCGAGGTTCGACACGTTGTGCCAGTCGCTTTTCGACCAGGCGCGGATATTCGAAGCGAGCTCGCTACCGAGCGCCGCTCCCGCCTGCACTTTTTGGGCCTGCGCGCTTTCCTGAAGCGCGGGAGCGATGACGCTCACGGCGCCGATGATAAGTACCGCGCCTACGGCGATGGCGACGAGGATCTCGACGAGGGATTGGCCCGCTACCAGCCCGCTCGTTCGTCGGCTTTTTGACTCGATCGACATATGTATCTCACTATCACCTTTCCGCCCTCTCTTTTGTTTTGTGATAACAGTGTCAGGAACCTTTTTTTCCAGGAACCTTTTTTTCGACAGAGATCACATATTTCTAAAATCAGAAAAGGTTCCCGACATTATTTTCCCGCCTCAGAAGAAACTGGGTGCGTACGTAATCAAGGGGTGATCTTCGTGACGCTGCTGCTACTATAGTTCGCCGTCCACATGCTGCCAGCGGTATACCCGGAGCCGAATTGCCACAGATGTGTGCCGTCGAAGGCGATGCCAATGGGATGGGCTCCCGTTCCGGTATAGTTGGTCATTGCGCCCGTCGGGGTGATCTTCGTGATGCTGCTGCCGTCATCGTTCGCCGTCCACATGTTCGTGCCGTCGAAGGCGATGGCAATAGGACCAACTCCCGTTCCGGTAAAGGTGGCCATTGTGCCCGTCGGAGAGATTTCCGTGACGCTGTTGTCACTACTGTTCGCCGTCCACATGTTCGTGCCGTCGAAGGCGATGCCTTCGGGACCACTGCCCGTCCCGGTATAGGTGGTCATCGCGCCCGTGGGCGTGATCTTCGTAACGCTCGCGTTGCCATGGTTCGCCGTCCACATGTTTGTGCCGTCGAAGGCGATGCCGATGGGACCGTTTCCCGTTCCGGTATACGAGGTCATTGCGCCCGTGGGGGTAATCTTCGTGACGCTGCTGCTGCCATAATTCGCCGTCCACATGTTCGTGCCGTCGAAGGCGATGCCACGGGGAACGGATCCCGTTCCGGTATAGGTGGTAATTGCGCCCGTGGGGGTGATCTTCGTGACGCTGTTGTCACTATTGTTCGCCGTCCACATGTTCGTGCCGTCGAAGGCGATGCCTTCGGGATTGGCTCCTGTTCCGGTATAGGTGGTCGTTGTTACTCCGCCTCCCCCGCCGCCTCCCCCGCCCGTACTTGTCGCCGTGCTGTACGACCCGAGAGCGATGAGGCCGGGAGTAGTGATCGTGATCGTCGACGTCGCTCCGGTCGTACTGAGCTGCAGCGTGATCGTGGCGCTCGCGTTCGGAGTTCCCGAGAGCTGTGAAAAGGTGATGTCTTTGGAAACGCCAAGAGGAACGGTTGAAGTCGCGAACTGCACGCCCGCGGGGAGCGGATAGCGGCCGATCGTATTCGCTGCGGAATACGAATTTTTGAAGAGCGCGTAAAACGGCGTGGTCGAGGTGCTGTTCTCGATGTGCACGCCCCATGTCGCCCCTTGGACCTGCGACATCGACTGGCTTTGCGCTTCATGGAGCAGTGTGGCTACCTGCTGCGCGGTATTGTTCAGATTGTTCGTGCTCCGGCGACCCGTGAGACTCACGATACTGATGACGGCGACGACGATGATGATCGCGCCGACGATCATGAGTTCGATGAGGGTGAAGCCTTTCCGCAATGCGTTGTTTTGCATATTAATTTTTGTTTATTTTATATATAAGATTATTATACCATATTGCATGTACCGGAAACCGGTTGCGACGGAAAACGGGAGATTGCCCTAGAATTGCGTCGTGAGCTGGTAGATTGGCACGATGATTGAGAGTGCGATTGCGGCGACCATGACGCCCATGCCGAGCAGGAGCGCGGGCTCAAGAAGCGAAACGAGCGCTTTGATCGAGGAATCGACGTTCGCCGCATAAAAATCGGCGAGCGTCGCGAGCACTTCTTCGAGGTGCCCCGCTTTTTCCGAAACCGCGATGAGATTCGTGACGACCTTCGGAAAAATGGACTCTCGTTTGAACGCCTCGCCGATCGTGAGCCCTTTGGCCAGGCCTTCGTTCGCGATGCGATTCAAGCTGAAGCGGAATTCCGAATTGCCGACGGTCTCGGCGGCGATGTTGATCGTCTCGATGATCGGCAATCCCGCCCGCATGAGCGAGCTCATGGTCGACGCGAGCCGCTGGATGGCGAGTTGGGTATATACATTTTTGATGAACGGAGTCTTTCGGAGAAAACGGCCGACGAGCGCTTTGCCGACGTCCGTTTTGTAATAAAAGAGCAAGCCACCGCCGACGACTATGGCGAGCGCCACGAGCAACGCCACTATATTATTGCCAATGAAAAGGCCGACGCCGAAGACGATCTGCGAGAAAAACGGCGGCTTGATGCCGCTCTGCGAGAAAACGCCCGAAACCTTCGGCAGAGCGAAGGTGACGAGAAAGATCATGATTCCGAGCGCGGCGCACACGAGGATGATCGGGTAAATGAGCGCCGACCGGACGCGGCTTTGGAGCTCCGCGTCGCGCAGGAGCTCGTCCGAAAGACGCTCGAAGGTTTCCTGGAGGTTGCCCGACGCCTCGGCCGCCTTCACGAGACTCACGAACGTGGGCGAGAATTCATTGCGATGCGCTTCGAACGCTGTGTAAAACGGCTGGCCGCGGCCGATATTTTCCCGGACTTCGAGCAGGAAATTCCGCATGGCGGGCTTGTCGAAATCGGCAATGAGAATATTAATCGCGGAAAGGAGATCGGTGCCCACCTTGAGCATGAGTGCGAGATATTTCGTGAGAAACACTTTATCCGTCATGCTGATCTTTCTCCCGAATCCGAGCGTGATCTGTTTTGCCTGCTTCACCGCCTTCACGGAAACCGGCCGGAGCTCGCTCGTCGCGAGATGCTGCAGGACCTGGGTCAGATTGTCCGCCTCGAGGTCGCCCTCGGCCATCTGACCCGATTTATCGGATGCTAAGTAATGATAAAGCATAATAGCTCGTTGGCTCGCTAGCTTTTTAGCTCGTTAATAATTTACTTTTATATCTTACCATTTTGCTAACGAGCCAACGAGCTAAACGCAAGAAATCTATCGCATTGATTTCTTGCGCTAACGAACTATTCCCTGATCACCCTCAGCACTTCCTCGATCGTCGTAAGCGCAAGCTCCACCTTCTCGAGCCCGTCCTCGAACATCGTTTTCATCCCCTCCGCGCGGCCTTCGGAGCGGAGGTTCGCCAGGCTGAACCCGGGATCGGCGATGATTTTCTTTATTTTGTCGGTCGCCTCGATGACCTCGTAGATGCCGATGCGGCCGCGGTAGCCGGTCATGCCGCAGGAGGAACAGCCCTTGCCGCGATACATGATCTTCGGCAATTTCGCATTGCCCACGGGAATATCGAGCGCCGCGAGCTGATCATTGATGACCTTCGTGATCTCTTCGCCGTATTCATAGGAAAACGCGCACGTTTGGCAGATCTTCCGCACGAGCCGTTGCGCGACGACGAGGTTCAGCACCGAAGAAACAAGAAACGGCGGCACTTCGAGGTCGAACAGCCGCGGCACTGCCGTCGGCGCGTCGTTCGTGTGGAGCGAAGACATGAGCAAGTGGCCCGTGAGCGCCGCTTGCACGGCGATGCCGGCCGTCTCCGCATCGCGAATCTCACCGACCATGATGATATTCGGGTCCTGCCGCAGGAGCGCGCGCAAGCCCGATGCGAAAGTCACGCCCGCCTGCGGATTGATCTGCGTCTGGTTGATGTATTTCATGTTGTACTCGATCGGGTCCTCGATCGTCGTGATGTTCACCTGCGGCTTGTTCACGAGATTCATCAAAGCGTACAGTGTCGTCGTTTTGCCGGATCCCGTGGGGCCGCAGGAAATGAGCATGCCGTACGCGCTCTTCAGATTTTGCCTGACGATCCTCGCGACATCCGGGCCCATGCCGAGCTCCTCGAGCGAAAGATGCTTCTGCGACGACTCGAGCAGACGCATTTCGACTTTCTCCCCGTAATAGGTGGGCATGATCGAAACGCGGACGTCGATCGCCTGGTTCACGAGCGATTCGCGGAACCGGCCGTCCTGCGGCCGCATGTGCTCGTCGATCTTCAGGCCTGAAAGGATCTTGATGCGGGCGACGATCGCCTGGTGGATCGTCTTCGGAATGCTCATGATCTCGTAGAGAATGCCGTCGATGCGGTAGCGGATAAGCGTCGTGTCTTCGAGGATCTCGATGTGAATATCCGACGCCCGCGACGCGATTGCGTAGGAAAGAATGTTGTCGATGATGCCGACAATCGGGAGCTGCGTCGCCGCCTCTTCGGCCGTCTTCGCCTGGCCCGACAAGGACGCGCGGACGTTCTCCTCGATCAGCCGCTTGAAATCCTGGCCGAGTTCATAACCATAGACCGAAAATCCGCGGTTCAGGTCTTCGGGCGTCGCAAGAAACGGTTTCACGCGCGCTTTGAGCCGCTGTGAAACGAATTCGATCGTTTCAAGGTCGGACGGATCGACCATGGCGATGTCGTAGACGCCGTTCGCTTCGCGGTTGAAGATGATCACCTGCCTCTGCCGCGCGACGTCCTCCGGCAGCACCCGCACCATTTCTTTGTCGAGCGATTTTTCCGAAAAATCAGCGACCTCGACGCCGAGCGCTTTTGCCACGATCCCGTTCAGGTATTTTCCATCGACCACTTGTTCGGCAACGAGCACTTCGAGGATGCCCTGGTTCTTGCGCTCCGCTTCGGCGAAAAGCTTGTCGAACCGATCGGGGGCGATCAGGTTCTCGTCGACGAGCAGCTTTTTGATTTGTGCGGGGGGAAGTGGAAGGCGCATAATAGCTCGTTGGCTCGTTAGCTCGTTGGCTCGTTAGCTCGTTGGCTCGTTGGCTCGTTGGCCATCCTTATGTGGATTTGCTAACGAACTAAACGCGAGAAATCCATTGCGATGATTTCGGCGCTAACGAGCTAAAGAGCTAACAAGCTTTTCTTAATGATACCAAAAAAACGCTCCGATTGCAGTCGGAGCGTTTTTTCCGAGATCGGGAAACCGGATACTACATCGTAAGCAACGTCCCTTCTTCGTAGGTGGTCGTGCTGTTGCCGCCGTCAGTCGAAACGACATCGCCCGTACCCCCATAACTGAACTTCGAGCTTTCCATCTTGGTCGAAAGCTTGAAAGACGTGGAACTCGCGGCATACGCATAAGTATTCGACGCCGTGGACAAGGGATCGACTGGCAAGTTACCGATCGGAGAGCCGGAACTGATGCCGCTGAAATTCACGGGGATCCAGCCGGTGTCATCCACGTTTCGTTGGGTCGTGGAGGTGCCAACAAGAGTCGAGGCAACGGCTCCCGCCTTGTATCCCCATGTTGTCGGAGTACCTGCGACGTATATATAAGGGGTCGTTGCGGCGGTGGCACCACTGTTTAGATATAGAACCCCGTACGTGCCGAGTGAAGGGGTCGTAACGTCGGCGAGATACAAAGAGATCGCGCTCTTCATGGTTCCCATGTCCGAAACCCTGTTCGAGTCCCTCGCCTGGCGGAGCAGTTCCGCAGGATTCAAAGTGAGTAAGACGACCACGAAGAGAATGGCGATAATCGCGATCACGACCAACAGTTCGATGAGCGTGAAGCCCTTTTTGTTCGACTTGGTTAATATGCGATGCATGTTTTTATACCTTTTTTTATTTAACGCTTATTTTTCGACTTTTTTAGTATAGCACATTGCCTTCGGGGGGGGGGCTGTGGATAGCGCAGATTCGGCCTTTCCTCCCAGGAGTTAGAACCCGTCCCGAAGCCCCTCCGGCGGTTCGGCGTCGAACCGCATCCGCTTTCCTTCTTTAGTAACAAATTCGATCGATGCCGCGTGGAGCATGAGACGGGGGGTCACGGGCTCGTTGGCTCGTTGGCTCGTTGGCTCGTTGGCCAGATTTGGCTCGTTGACTCGTTGGCTTATTGGCTTATTGGCTTTTCGTTGTTTCGGTCCGTACAATTTGTCGCCGACGATCGGATGCCCGATGCTTGCGAGGTGTACGCGTATCTGGTGCGTCCGTCCCGTTTTCGGCATGACCTCGAGAAGGGTAAATTCGCCCGGTTTGAGATTTTCCATTTCGACGGAGAGTTTTGAGATTTGAGTTTTGAGATTTGAGATAACCCTATATTCCGTCACCGCCTCCTTCGCCATTTTTTCGGAACGAACGCTTCTTTTGAGCGTCCCATTTATAATGCCGATGGGTTTATTAATGACGCCCGAAGCCGGCACGACTTTTCCGGAGACCAGCGCGAGATAGGTTTTTGCAATATTTCGCCCCGCGAAAAGCGACTTCAGATATTCAAATCCTTCCTGTGTCCTCGCGACGAGCATGACGCCCGATGTTTCCTTGTCGAGTCGGTGCACGATCCCCGGCCGCGTCGCCGGATCGTCCCCCACCGTTTTTACCTCGGGATATTTTTGGATCAGCCAGTCAACAAGCGTTGGCTCGTTGGCTCGTTGGCTCGTTGGCTCGTTGGCCGGATTCGGTTTGCCGGCCTTCTTTGGGGCGGAAATTCGCGCCGGATGCACCTGCATCCCGGCGGGCTTGTTTATAACGATAAAATCCTTTTCTTCGTAGATTACTTCTGGGTCATTCATGCGAAAAAATTTGATTTCGTTGCATTTTCTGCGATCGCAGAAAATGCAACGAATCGTGTTGTGCACTGCGTAACTTCAGCGAAATGGTGCCCGGGGTGGGAGTCGAACCCACAAACCCTTTCGGGTCAAGGATTTTAAGTCCTCTGCGTAAACCATTCCGCCACCCGGGCATTCGTCCGATATTATCCGCTAGAACTCATCTCAAAAATACCATGGGCCGCAATATCGGCCAACTCCCGCGAGGTCACGAAGCAAGGGCGGAGATGTACCTTGTGGCACTTCGAGCTCGCGAAGCGAGACAGAGATAACCTTGAGGCGCCGGAGGGAATCGAACCCTCGCATTGCGGTTTTGCAGACCGCTGCGTTACCACTTCGCCACGGCGCCATATCTCCTCTTCAATATCTCCTTCTGCTGATGCGACTTCAAAAACTTTTCTCGACAGACCGCCCCGCTCCTTGAATTATACCCCTCGCTTCCCAAAAGCCGCCACGGTCCATAAAACTTTGTCGATTTTACCCTGCCCGCGTTATGTAATGCAACCCTACGTTCAAGATTGGCAGTCGACCCGACATATATATCGTCATTCTTCAGATTCGATAAAAAATACACATGATATATATGTTTGGTTTTGTCCCGCTATGCGGGATCCCGCGTAGCGGGACAGACCCTCGCCTTACCGCTTGGCTACGTGGCCCTTGTCCACATTCTAAGGATTTATCGGCCGTTTTTCAATGCGGGAACGAACCGCTCGACAAATGCGCTTTTTTGGAATATGCTCTCCCCTAGCAGTTTAAAGTAGTAGCGGAGGACAGAAATGATCGATACACTGCAGATGGACGGAATCACGACGAGCACGATCGGCAATATCACGATTGCGCCGCGCCATTTAAAAAGCCTTCTCAAGAAATCGTCTTACTACTTGGACTATGACCCCGCCGAACGGAAAATCCGTTTCTGGGCGAACGACGGCGGCGGCGGCGTGCCGATCTTCGAGATCGAGCAGGCATCGTTCGAAAACGCCGAGAAAATCGCGAAAGGGCTCGGCCTCGAAAATGAATCCGATGGTGTCGCTTGCCACTGGCATCGATGGAATCCGAAGCTCACGCTTCGTGACGACGGAAGCGAAAATGCCGAACGGTTACGGATGGAAATGCTCCGCCTCGGCATACCTCATGAAGTACAGCGCGACAGCGAACTCGGACTCGTCGTGCACGATCGGATCCATCGTCTGTCATCGGGCTGGACCATCGAACAACTCCTTATTGAAATCCGCAACACGGCCCGCATCTACGAGAAACAGCTCGCCGCCACCCCTTAACGGGTGGCTTTTTATTCGCCCAATAACTTCTTTTCCACCACCGCCGCGTTTTCCGGCCCATGATCAAGTTCGAAGACGATCCGCGGCATCGGCTTGATATTCACTTTTTTGAGGAGCAGGTGCTGTAATTCGCCCGCCGACGCTCCCAGTTTTCTCATGACGCCCACAGCGGACTTCGAGGGAATCACGCTCACGAGCACTTTCGCCGACTCAAGCTTATCCGCGACCTCGACCTCCGTGATCGTCACTAAAGCGCCGGGGAACTCGAACTCGCGCAGGATGATCTTCGCAAGTTCTTCGCGTATTAACTTACTGACTCGGAGAGAACGATGTTTCATGATAGCTCGTAAGCTCGTAAGCTCGTAAGCTCGTAAGCCAATCAACGACGGGTGGCTTAGCGGGCTTAGCAGACGAATCGCTATCGCGTGCGATTCGGCGCTTACGAGCTATGGAGCTATTTCCTTATGATTAGTTTATCCCCCACCTGCATAGCGACCGAAGAGTTCAGAAGTACGCCGATCTCATGGCCAAGGTCGGCGGAGTTGATCTCGTTTTTCTTTTCGCGAAGCCCCAGCACTTTGCCGTGCCCCGCGACCGTCGTTTGGCCCGCATGCACGATCTCGAAACTCGCTTTCGTCCTGAAGTTGCCGAGCGTCACGCGGCCGCCGACGAGCTGCTCCGACATTTTTTTCTGGTTGAACACGGCAAGCACCTCAAGCTCGCCCATTGCCGGCGGCTGACCGACCGTCTTGAAGAACTCCTCGACGGCTTTTACGAGGTCGTAGATAATCTCGGAGGTCACGATTTTCACGCCGTGGGCCTCGGCCAGATTCCGCGCGCCTTTTTGCACTTTTACCTTGAAGCCGATGATATGCGAATTCATCGCGATCGCGTTGTTCAAGTCGCCGTCCGTCACGTCGCCAACGGATTCCTCGAGCACCCGCAGCTCTTTGTCGCCGCGATCCACGGCTTTGAGCACGGCCGAAAGCGCTTCGAGCGATCCGGCGTCCGAAGCTTTGAGGATCAGGTGCAACACCCTGTCCGATTTTTTAAGAACGGGCTTCGCCGCGGATTTTTTCGCTTCGGCCCGCACAATAGGTTCCGTGGAAAACTCCTCGCCCACCTGCGGCAATCCTTCGAATCCCATGATGAGTGCCGGAGCGGACGGCTCAAGCTCGTTTACGGTTTTGCCCAAAAAATTTTCGAGTATTTTCACTTTGCCGCTCGCGGTTTTCGTGTAGATATTCGCGCCGCGCCGCAATGTGCCGTTTTTTACGATCACGCTCGCCTCGCCGCCGCGCCGCGAATCGTGGCTCGACTCGAGGATATATCCCGACGCCGGCGCCGCAGGATCGAACGTCAGGCCTTCCAGGTCCGCAGCGAGAATGATGAGATCAAGAAGCTCATTCACGCCTTCCCCCGTTTTCGCGGAAATGCCGTGAAAGCTCACCTGGCCGCCGTAGCCTTCGAGGAACACGCCCGCGGTTGCGAGGTCGTTCTTCGCCTTGTCGATGTTCCCGCCCGTCCGGTCGATCTTGTTTATCGCCGCGATGAACGGCGTCTTCGCCGCGAGCAAAATGTCGATCGCTTCTTTCGTCTGCGGCTTCACGCCTTCGTCGGCGGCAACAACGAGCACCGCGAGATCGGCGACTTCCGCGCCGCGCGAGCGCATCTTCGAAAACGCCTCGTGTCCGGGCGTGTCGATGAACGTGATTTTGCGGGTATTATGGATAATCTCATACGCGCCCACGGCCTGCGTAATGCCGCCCGCTTCGCGAGCGGCGACGTTCGCTTTGCGGATATGATCGAGTAGCGTGGTTTTCCCGTGATCCACGTGTCCCATGATCACGACGACCGGCGGGCGCGGCTTCATGCCGCTTGCGGTTATTGCGTTGTTTGCTTTCAAGTGCTTGGCCATGTGCTCAAATAATATCAGAAATACTCGATTTTTACAAGGAAAATCACGGCTCGCATGCTTATTTGCCGTCGATAAATGCTTACCGAAGATACTTCGCCTGGTTCGCATTCTGCTCCTCAAGCGTTTTTGCGTAGATGGTTTTGCCGGTCGCGGGATCGGAGAGATAAAACCAATACGGCGAGCGTTGCGGGTTTTCCACCGCCGCAATCGCGCCCATTTCGGGACTGCCGATCGGACCGGGCGGCAGGCCTTTGTGGAGATAGGTATTATAGGGGGAATCGATCTTGAAATCGGCGGCGCTGAGCGTGGCGCAGGAAACGGCCGCCGGAAAACTTGCGATTGCTTTCGCGTAGCAAACCGTGGCGTCGACATCGAGCGGCATTCCCGCCGCGAGGCGCTTCTCGAGAATGCCGGCGACGAGTTCCCGGTCCGCGATGCCGGGCACTTCTTTTTCCACGATCGAGGCGAGGATCAGCTCTTTTTCGCCGGCGGCGGACGAGAAATCTGCCGAAGACGACGCCGTCTTTGCCGCGAAATTTTCCTCAAGCTTCGCGACCACGCCGTCCATGTCCGAATCCGCGAAAAACTGATAGGTGTCCGGGTAAAGCCTGCCCTCGATCGAGGACGATGCGTTCCAGGCGACAAGGCTCCCCGGCGAAATTACCGCCGCTTCCGAAAGAAGCGCATCGACTTCATACACCGAAGCGCCGTCGGGGATCCTCACGACGGCTATCCTCTGCGAACCGTTCGTGAGCTCTTTGAGTATCGAGATGCCCGTCATGCCGGGAGAGAGTTCGTACGTCCCCGGCTTGAACTTCGCCGCCGCGCCGCTCACGAACGCGAGCGCTTCGAATGCCATATGCGAACGGATTAAATGATCGGATTCGAGCCGATCCACCGTTTTTCTGAAACCGTCCCCCGGCGCGACCGTGAACGGAATCGCGGGCGAAGACAACGGACCCGCAGCCCCGAGCTCAAGCGCAAACGAAAGCACTGCAACAAGAAACACAACTATTGCGACAAACGCCGCCGCGCGCTTCCCGGCGGACCAGGTCCGCATCCAGGCGGCCAGCCGCTTTTTCCCAATGGGTGGTTGAAGTTCTTCCATGCACTATATTGTACACGAACCAGCATTTTTTCTCCCGCCAAACCGGCTAAATCCGAAATCCGAATATCGAAAATCGAAACAAATCAAAAATCTGATTTTTCAAATTTTCGAAACTTCGATATTCGATATTGTTTCAGATTTCGATATTCGGATTTCGGATTTTATTTCTGCCCCTTCCGGATGGCGTTCACGACGCCGATCAGGAAAAAGTTTGCGGCCATACTTGATCCGCCGTAGGAAAGGAACGGAAACGTGACGCCGATCACGGGCAGAAGCCCGAGCTCCGAACCGGCGTTCAGAAAAAACTGCATGCCGAACACGATGACCGTGCCGATACAGACGAACATCTCGAAATTCCGTTCCGCTCGCGCGCCGATTGCGAGGATCGCGTAGATAAGATACAAAAAGCCGCCGATGACGACGAGCCCGCCGAACATTCCCCATTGCTCGATGAACGCGGCGAAGACAAAATCGCTCTCGGGCACGGTAAGGAATCCGAGCTGCGTTTCCGTGCCGCCGCCGTATCCCTTGCCCCAGAATCCCGCCGAACCCACGGCGATCTTCGATTGCGTCACGCTGTAATTCACGCCGAGCGATTGCGCCTGGGGATCGAAAAACCCGATGATGCGCGCGCGATGATAATCCCTCAATACGTAAAACCACGCGAACACGCCGACGAGCGCGAGGATCAAGACCGTCGCCGCGATGCGCCGCGGCGGCAAACCGGAAAGGAGCACGAATCCGAACCAGATGCCGAAGAAGATGAGCGCCGCGCCGAAATCCGGTTCGATGATCGTGAGGATTGCGGGGACGAGAAAAAGGAAAAACGACGAGCCGATCGTCTTCCAGCGCGCGATTGAAAGATGACGCCGGCTGAAATAGCTCGCATAGACGAGGATGAGCGCGATTTTCATAAGTTCGACCGGCTGGAAATTGAACGGCCCCACGACAATCCAGCTTTTGATGTTCCGCACGGTCGGCCCTTCCACGTACACGAAAACGAGGAGCAGGATCACGAGCACATACAGCCCCGTGATAAACCACCGATAATTCAAAAGCGCGCGCCAATCGAAAAAGAGGAAAAAAACGATGATGCCTGCGCCCACGACGACCCAAAGAAGCTGCAAAAAAAATAGATTGAGCGATATGCTCGCAAGGGTAATAAGGCTTGCAGCGATAATAATTCCTACCGGGATAAAAAGAGAAAGCATATGCAGTGGATCTCGGGAATTAGAATACTAGAACCCATCTCAAAATACCACGGGCCGCGATATCGGCAAACATGCGCGAGGCCGCGAAGCAAGGGTCACGATGTACCTTGTGGTACTTCGAGCCCGAAGCGACCGAGCGAAGAGCGAGGAAATACTGAGTTCAGCCGAGGAGCGAAGGCGACGAGATACTGAGTGCAGCAGCACGAATGTACGGGATCGGGAAAAGAGCTTGAAACGCGGCTGCGCGGTATTTTTGAGATGGGTTCTGAAAAACGATATTGTGCTACTTTTCACGGTTTTTTCATCCCGGAAGACGGATGATTGGGAAAGCACATTCGGCCATCGGCAAATCAACGGAGGATATCGCACCTATGGCAGCCATTGCTTTTTTTCTGCTCCACTTCCTTCTGAAATGTATCGTGCTCGCGCTTGCGAGCATAACGATGTATTTCGCGTTCCACCTTCTCTCGCTCGTTCTTGAACGGATCTTCGCGATGCGGATCGCAAGGAAGAATATGAGTTTGAATATGCGAATGGACTAGACAGAACCCATCTCAACGATACCGTCCCGCACGCAAACACATTCGCCGTGCGGGATTTTTTTATATTTCTTCGCGCATCAAGAAATCCTCACGGTCGCTCGGCGTAGGCGTACACCTGCGTTGCCTGGAGATCCAGATTTGCGAGCGACGGATAGATCACGGAAAAAGGAGCGCTCTGGTTCGGAGCGAGATTCTCGATCTCCGTCTGCGAGACGCCGGCCGGCTGCCCCAGCCGGTTCAAGAGCACGGCGACGATGGTAACCGCGGGAAACACGACGGTATCGTTGTTCGCGATCTCGCCGCTTACGGTGATTGCGCCAGCCGACGCGACCGTGTTTTTGCCGGAAATCGTGAACCGCGGCGGTCCGGGGAAAGCGCTCGCAGGGATCCACGCCGGCTGGTCCACGGTAAGATCGATCTTGCCGCCGATACCCCCCTGCGACAGCGAAACATTCGGCAAAAGGACATATTTCACTTCACTGCCGTAAATGAAGGACGTCCCCGAAAGCGATTGCGCAAGCGCGCCGGTACTGTCATGCACCGCAAGATGATACGTGAAATCGCGCGTCGCGTAGCCGGCGTTCGGATTCACGATGTGCGCGAGGAACGTCGCGTGCGACGAATCGGTTTGGAACACATGCACCGCCTCGTGCTGGATCGGGGTAATCGGCTGGATGCCGGCGGGGATGCAGACCTGTGCGCATGGACCGCCGCAGTCGACGCCCGCCTCGCCCTGGTTTTGGATAGTATCGAAGCACGACGGCGCCGGTTTCACAAATGCATAATACACGCCGGCGAAAATCGCACCCCACATAATAAGAAAGAAAACGCCGTAGATCATCTGTTTCGCGCGTCGGGTGGACATGGATTCATTATAAGTTTTCAATTTCCAATTTACAATTTACAAAAAATAAGAGAATATGACGATATGAGCTTCGAATCATCGAGCATGGAAAAGGACGTTGTCATCCCCGAATCGGAATACAAGATCGCCTACGCGCGGAGCGGCGGCAAGGGCGGCCAGAACGTAAACAAGGTGGAAACGAAGGCCGTGCTCCGCTGGAACGTGCGCGAATCGAAAACGCTGAACGGCAGGCAGAAAGAGATGGTCTTTGCCTATGCTCCGCTCGCGAACCGCATAAACGATGCGGGCGAAGTCGTGCTCTACGAACAATCCGAACGATCACAGGGCCAAAACGAATCGCTCGTCGTCCTAAAGTTGAACCGCTTCGTGCACGAAGCGCTCACGCCGCCCGCGGAGCGGATTGCGACCAAAGTCCCCCGCTCGTCGCGCGAGAAACGGCTTGAGGAAAAGAAAACGGCCGGCGAGAAAAAAGCCGGTCGGGGAAAAGTGAAGGATTGGGAATAGCACGTCAGTTTTTTTTGACAAAAAAGCAAGCAAAGAAAAAACGGCGATTTCGAAGAAGGATCCGCCTCGGGCGGAGATGTCCGCCTTCGCGAAGCTTTGGCGGGTAAATCGTCATATTAAAAATAAAAAATCCTTAAGTGCCGGCACATCCTACTTTCCCTGCTTGCGCAAGTATCATCGGATTCAGATGCTTTTACTTCTCTGTTCGGAATGGGAAGAGGTAGGGCACATCTGAATAGAACACCGGCGCTTAAAGATTTTTTTGTCGAAAAAAAACAACCGTTTTTGATTTCATCGGAACATCAAAAACGTCATATCCGGAACTCTATATTCAAGAACGGTTTTCGTTCTTGAAATGAAGTTCTTAAATAGACTCTCGAAAATCAGCATTGGGATGGTTGGCGGGATTATTAGTACTCCTCGGCTTAAATCCTTGCGGATCTTACACCTAGAGCCTATTCGTCACATGCATCTCGCTATTGCGATATGCCGATAAAAACAGACTTTCTCTATTTTTATCGCATCTCACGATAGTGAGATGCACATAACTTGTACGTCGTAGTCTTCGACGAAATCACGCATGTCTAATCTTGGGGTAGGCTTCGCGCTTAGATGCTTTCAGCGCTTATCCCTTCCATACATAGCTACCCGGCAGTTC
>DATLTV010000023.1:0-4794 GCA_035533375.1 Minisyncoccota bacterium | reverse complement strand
CTATTCTATCATGTTGCGTTCAAAAATGCGGCGTACATTCCCGGAAAACGCCGCCAATCATTGATTCTCCGCCGTTCCCGGGCTACAATCTTAGAGCTTCTCGGGAAACCCTTTTCCACGGCAACAGATTGGGGGATCGTCTAATGGTAGGACATCGCCCTTTGGAGGCGAGTATCGGGGTTCGAATCCCTGTCCCCCAGCCACCTTGAGATAGGTTCGGAGTCCGAGAAGCATCGAATTTCAAAACAGCTCCCGCTCACGAACCACTGATCCGTTCAAGGGATAAAAAAGCCCCGCGTTGCAGGCGAGGCTTCCCTATTTACTACTTAAAATATTCCGGCAAATAATCGCTGCCGGCGTTCCAAAGCATGAAGGAATCGATTCCCGAATCGCGCGCGGCTTTTATCTCCGCCTCGATTTCCGCCGGTCCGTAATGCACGGCCGGACCACAGCCATAGATGCTCGGGATGCTGAACGCCTGGATCCACGGACGTATTTCCGTCTTAAGACCGGTGCTTTTGAGCCGGGCTTCCGCCTCCTGAAGCGTTTTTGCATAAACGCCATACGGATGCGCCGCCGGATCGGTGAAACCGAACTCGCCGCAACTATAGTGCGACGGATAAGCCATCGGCGCCACGGCGTCGAAATATTTTGCGAGCGCGGCAAAGTCCTGTCCGATACCCGCTTCCCTGCCGTACGCCGCGACCACTCCGAAAATATCCGCGGATAATTTCACCCTATGGTCGTAGCGCCTGAGCTCCTCCGTAAGTTTCGCGTAAAATCCGTTCATCGCAGGCACCATTGATTTCTTGTCGCCGCGCCAGAACGGATAAACGATATCCTTCATCGAACCGTCGGAAGGAAACCTGACATAATCGAAATTCAGTTCGTCGAATCCCAGATCGATCGCTCCTTCCGCTATCTTCAGGTTGTAATTCAGAACATCGGGCGCCGAAGGATCGACCCAGTAGCGCCTCCACGACGGTCTTCCGCTCGTCCATAAACTGCCGTCCCTGTGTCTTATCGCGACCTTCGGCTCCAGTTTCGCGAGCCGAGAATCCTGCATGACTACGATTCTCGCGATAACGTAAGCACCAAGTTTTTTGAAGCGCGACACCAGCTCTTCGGCACGCTTCTTCGGCAAAACGGCGTCCGTTTTATAATCGATGACGACGGCGTTCGCGCGGCCTTCTTTTATGATGGTCCCGATTTCCGCAATCTTCCGCTCGCTGTATGCGCTTTCCATGCTTAAATACATCGCGCGTACCGGTCGGTTTTTCGCGCCGTCTCGGGATTGCCTCCCCTCCGGGTAAAACGCGTTTGCCACAGCGAACGAAGGGTAGCGATAGGCGGTACTTGGAAACAATCCGGCGCCGGCGATTGCGGAAGCAACGGTTTTACCGCTCGCGACCTTGCGCCGCGGTTTTTCTTCCGGATTTCCGAAAAAATCCTTCAAAAGAACGAATCGATACCCCCGCGCGGCGAAAAGCGGCAGTATGATGCGCAAAGCGCCGACCGTCGGCCGAAGCTCGTGAAACACGAGTACATGGGAATATATTCCCCGTTTTTCCCTCAAACCGATTGTCTTCATGACGCTCGCCGCCAGAGCCTCCGCAGTCTTCCCGGGAGGATATCCTTCGTAATCCAACGTGTTAATGTCCGGATTACCGATAAGCATGACGCGGTAGCCGTGCGATTCGATCTCCCTCTTCAAAGCCGGCGTTATGACCCAGAACGGCGGACGGAAAAATACCGTCGGCCTCCCCGTGATTTTTTCCACCAAATCCGAAGTCTTCTTCAGATTCACGAGAACCGCATCGTCCCCTTTTTTGCGCGCGTAGTGCGCGATATTGTCGTGTCCGTACGTATGATTTTCCAATTCGTATCCTTGATCGTGCATCTTCCGGAACAATTCCGGATCGGATTTTACCTGCCAGCCAAGGACGAAAAATGTCGCTTGAGCGCGGTTCACCTGAAGCACACCGAGCAATCCGCCGGGCGAAAACAATATGTTCGGTTGGAGTTCGTCGTCGAACGTAAGAGCTATTTTCTTATGCTGAGCTTTTGCCGGCAACATGCTTCCCGCAAGCAGGCAAGACACGGCAATCACAAACCGCAAGGCCTTCGATTTCATGCGCTCTCCTTTGTTTTTCAAGTCGGAATAAACTTCCCTCATCATAGCACATTGGAGGCGGGTAACGGCCGGGTGGCATTAACAGACCGGCAAATTCATAGTACCCTTCAATGAGCCGATTGAAATTTCCCGGTAAAGGACGTGTGTTATGAAAATCCTGATTGCGGCAGTATTGATCTCTGCTCCTCTTGCCGCGGTGTTCGCGGGGCATCCTCCCTACCCGACGAAACAAACAAGCTCCCCGCCGATAATTATCATTCTCGATCCCGGACACGGGGGAACCGACCGCGGCGGGCCGCACGAAAATGGATTTCCGCTTGCCGAAGCGGGCGGCAAACGCGCTTATGCGGCCGAGGATGCCTACACCTACGACGTCGCAAAACGCATCGAACGCCTCGCGGTGAAAAACGGCCTGAAAACGGCAATTACGGTCACGGCGAAAAACGGCGATGCTATATCCGAAATACGCGAACCGGATTTGATCCCCGCGCACACGCGCATGAGCTACAACCTGCCCCGGGGAAACATAACTCCGTTCCGGAACAAAAAAGGCCTCCGGCTCCGGCTCCGGGCCGCACGATACATACAAAAAGAAAATCCCGGCGCAACCGCCGTCTGGATTTCACTGCATTTCGATTACGCTTCCTCGCCGAAAATTTCCGGAACGAAAATATATACAGCCAAGGGATTGCGCGATCATCCGTTCGTAAAAGCACTTGAGGAAGAATTCAGGAAGAATTCCCTGTCCTATGCGGATAAAGGCGCCGCAAAAAATCCGGTCAACGACCGCAACGGGCTTATCGTACTCAAAGAAGGATGGATCGTTCCGCGCGTGCTCGTGGAATTGGGCAACTTCCGTAATCCGCGGGACAGGAAGCTCATGCTTTCTCCCCGCGGCCGCGAACGGTACGCCCGAATCGTTTTCTCCGCGATAGAAGACTACGAAAATTCATTGCGCGGAAAACATATATAAGCAGCCCCGATTGCGCAAAGCGCAACCGGGGCTTTTATATTTCGGGATTGCCGGTAAATGCGGAATCCGATCCTCCTTGGATCATTGTGTGTTTCGTTCTCGGACCGAGGTTTCGAGAAACAAAAAACACGGGATTTACCTGTGTTTTTTTGAGTTCGAGAGATGCAAATTTCAGCGTACTATCGTGTGGACCATATCGGGGGACTTGTCGAACCTGGGAACAACTATTGGGAAAATTAAAAGACATATTTTGAGGATCGATCCGTAGCCTCGTAGGAATTGCCGCGCTATCGGCAAACCTTACACATTTCCGCGATGGCCATCGCGTGCTTTGCGCCGCTCTTTTCAACGATGCTTTCTGGAGTGTAAGCGATCCGCTAAAAAATAAAAGACGGGCGATGTTGCCATTTGTGATGACATCGCCAAATAAAATCCCTCGTACCAAGGCGTCTGCCGGGATACGGGGGAAGGTCAACCGGCACATACGGCGTCCCTCGGGCGGAAGGTGAGGGCGGAACATTCACTCTTAAATGGGAATTGGGTAAATAAAAAAGCGCCGTTTCTAGTAATGTACTAGGCGTGCGCTGAATTACGATCATTCCGCCGCAGGAACTACCCACCAGCCGGAATCGAGTCGCCAAGATTCAAGGCTCAGTCGGACTTCCGGGCGGAGGACACACCGAGGTAGTCGTAGCGGTTGTAATCCCAGTCGTTGTGGTCGTGCAGCCCGCCAGCGACGAAGTCGCCGACATAGACCCAGTGACCATCCAAGCCGACATCCGAACTGCGGACGAAGCCTCTATTGAACAGCCGCTCACCCGTCGCAAGATAGTGGCCGATGATCGCATAGACGAGCACGCGGGCGGCGGGCACCTCCTCGTTCTTCGAGAGAAGGGCCTGCTGCTCCTGGTACGTTTTGCCGAACGAGTTCGGAACCGGTGTTTTGCGGATAAGCTGCCAACTCACGCCGTCGCCCTTGTATGTAGCGAAGCGATCTGCGGCCCACAACGACGATGCATCAAAAAATATTACGGTTGGCGCCTTGTAATGGACATCATTCACGCTAAGCGGAAAGACCGCGACGAGGATGTACGTGTCTCGGCAGGATTCGAGGGTTTTCCTCGAAAACGGAATGTTCGCAAGCGCGCTTCGTTCCGCGCTCGTCGGTTGTACGCCGAAATACTTGGCCGCTTCCTCGATGCCGAAATAATTTTTGCCCATGATCTCGCGGGCACGCTTCTCGGACGTCGCCGCCCTGAGGCCTGCGTTCCGGCCAGGGTTGACCGCAATCCGATGGATTCCACAACCTCCGCTGAGGGAAAGGATTACCAATGACAGCATTGCCAATCCTCGCTTCATACCGCACCTCCATTGCCGCACTTTAGCCTCCGTATAATGTATTAAACATCTGCGTATACCCTAAAGTTAATTTATTGACGTGTCAATCTTGTGGCGCGTGGGAGAGGACGGTGTTCGAACAATGCTGCGGTATCGGGGCTCGACGGGTTCGATTCCGAGAATGTGCCGCTTGAGGCAACATCGCCCGTCTATCGAAATCTATTAGAAGGATTAAACTTTCTCAGACTAAGCCCCTCACAAGCGGGCTGGGTTGTGATACGGCAACGCGTATTTTGGTGGACCATATCGGGGGACTTGTCGAACCTGGGAACAACTATTGGGAAAATTA
>DATLTV010000022.1:0-6136 GCA_035533375.1 Minisyncoccota bacterium | reverse complement strand
AAAAATACCACGGGCCGCGATATCGGCCAAATCCCGCGAGGCCACGAAGCAAGGGCGAAGGAGTGCCCAGCGGGTACTTCGAGTCCCGAAGCGACAATGGCATCGCGGGATTTGGCCATATCCCGAGGGGTTTCGGCTCTTTTCCCGCCCCGCGTCGTTATGCCTCGGTCGGAGTGCCTTTCAGGCACACCTTCCTCGGCAAGCCTGGCGGGATCGGGAAAAGAGCTCGAAACGCGGCTACGCGGTATTTTTGAGATGGGTTCTATTTAAATCTTATATCTCAAATCTCAAAACTATCTCAAAACTTATATCTCAAAATTAGACGGGCGGAATTTTGAGATATGAGATTTGAGATATCAGATTTGAGATAATTTTATGTGTATTTCGACACATTGACCGCTATGCCCGACATAGTGAGGAATATCGCGAGCGCCGTGCCGCCGTAGCTCACGAATGGCAGCGGCACGCCGGTCAAAGGGATAATGCCGGAGATTGACGCCATATTCACGAAAGCCTGAAGGCCGATGACCATGCCGAAACCGATAAGCAAAAGTTTTCCAAACTGGTCACGGGTGCGCACCGCAAGCCAAAACATGCGCACGACGAGCATGCAGAAAAGGACGGCGAGCCCTCCCGCGCCGACAAAGCCGAGCTCATTGCCGATTACGGCGAAAATGGAATCGTCGATCGGTGTCGGCAGATAGCTCGCCTTTGCCGCCGATTGCCCGTATCCCACGCCCGTCGCTCCTCCGGAACCGATCGCGATGAGCGCCTGGTTCACCTGGTAATTCTGGCCTTGCGTATCCGCTGTCGGGTCGAGGAATCCAAGAATTCGCGCGCGACGATAAGGCGTCGCATAGATCACAATCGCGAAGATCACGAGGCCGCCGGCCATGAGAAACAGAATGTGCTTGAATCTCGCTCCGCTCATCCAGTAGACGGTGAGCGCCGAGATGCCCAAAATGGCGACGGTACTCGTCGCGGGCTGCAGGAGAAGCAGAAGTATCACAAAACCAAGAAGGAGCCCGAATGGCAGGAGTCCTTCCACTATATTTTTTGCGCGTTTGATCTTCGTATTTGCGAACCACGCCGCGAGATAAATGATGAACGTAAGCTTCATGAGCTCGGCGGGTTGGAAGCTCAACGGCCCCAAGCGGAGCCAGCGGCTCGTGTTTCTCGCATTCAACCCGAGCGGCGTGAATACGAGCGCGAGACAAATAAGGGAAATAATGAGCAGCGGAAACGCGAATTTGCGCAGATGCTGGTACGAAAATAAGTACGCTGCGGTAAATCCCAGAAGTCCGATCGAAAGGCCGAAATAGATCTGGTGCTTGATGTAATAATAGGTATCGTTGAATTGCATTTTCCCGATATCGGATGAGGCGCTCGCGAGCATCGCGAGGCCGAAAACGACGAGAAGAAAAATGAGCGCCAAAAGAAAATAATCCGGCCGGTGCCCCGCCCTCGAAAATTTATTGCTGCTCATATCGAAAGTATCGAAGCGCTACGCGCCATGCTTTAGGATCCGTCCTGAATACGTTTTTGCGCAAACGCCGCTACGGCACGCGATCGCGCCGTTCACGACGGTATATTTCATTTCCACCGCTTTTTTCTCCCCCGCGCCCACCGAAAAAACGGCGAGATCGGCGATGTTCCCCTCTTTGACCACGCCGCGGCCGGCGAACCCCAGAAGGCGCGCCGGTTCGCTTGTTATTTTTTTGATGGCGGCTTCGATCGGCATCATGTTTTCCGAGATCGCGAGGGAAAGGAATTCCGTAAAGGTGGATCGCGCGCGTTCCGGCTTCAAAATCTTCGCCGGACCGCCGTCCGGAAAACTCGCGGCGTTTGAAGCAATAAGCGAACGAGGGCTTTTTAAAGCGCGGCCGATAAGATCTTTGTTGATATTTTTATAGAAGATGATCCCTTTAAGCTCCGTCGTGAGCATGAGTTTGAGAAGCGCCGCTCGGAGATCCGAAACTCCGTAAGCGGATTTGATATCGGTGAGCGTTTTGCCGACGAGCGATTCGTTCCCCGGCGCTTGTGCCACGATAAAATGATCGCCGTCGATCACCGGCAATTCCTTTTCGATGCGCGGCCGAAGCCACATATCGCGGAGATTCGCGAGCATCACCTCTCTCCCGCCCGATTGCACCCAGAGCGGCAGAAACGTGTAGAGTGCGAGAACGCTCGTGTCGTACGGATAAACATCGAAGCGGAAATCGAGTTCCGCGGGCAACGCTTCGATCTTTCGGAGAGCCGTTTCGTAAGCTTCTTCCGCGCCGATCTGCGGCATAAAATGACTTATGATTGTTTTTACTCCGGTTTCCTGCGCGACGCGTATCGTTTCATCGACGGATTCGAGAAGATCCGTCCGATTTTTCCGGAGATGCGTGGCATATGCCCCGCCGTTGTCTTTCGCAATCTTCACGAGCGTCCTCACTTCCGCATACGGCGCGCGGAAGCTGTGCACGTAGCCGAGCCCCGTCGAAAGCCCGATGCCGCCTTCATCGAGCGCGCGCCGCAAAGTCGCGCCGAACACTTCCATCTCGTTTTTCGTGAGATCGCGGATCTCGGATCCCATGATCGCGCGGCGGATCGTCGAGTGGCCGATGAACGTCGCGAAATTGACGCCGATCGGTTTTTTCCCCATCGTCGCGAAGAATTCCCGGACGCTGTGCCAGTTCACGTTCACCCTGTTCGTATCGCCCCATTTTTGAACCGATTCCAGACTGCCGTACAAAAGCGGCGCGAGCGAAGAGCCGCATATGCCGCCCACGATGGTCGTGACCCCTTGCTTCAGAAAATCGCCCTGTTCGGGGTAATCGAGCAGGCTCAAATAGTGGTCGGAGTCGGTGTTTACGTCGATAAAACCGGGGCTTAGGTAAGCGCCGCCGCCATCAATCACTTCGTCCGCTTTTTTCGCCGGAAATCTGCCGATTGCCGAGATCTTGTCGCCGCTTATGAACACATCCGCCGGCTCGGGAAATTTCCCTTCGCCGCCAAGGATCTTCACGTTCCGTATGAGCAGGGTCATTGGATTTATTATATAACAAATCATGCGTGCAGGACATGATTCAGATTTATGGGGTAATCGATCCGCATGCTACAAAAGTGACGATCGTCACTTTTGTAGCATAGGGGCGGCATTACTGCGAAAGTTTATCCGGGAGACGATTTTCCGAAAATACATCGAGTGCGCGACCATTCGCAGAAATCTCTACGGTGCCGTTTTGGTCGGTGCGGAAAATGTTCGCGCCCGCGGCGGCGAGCCGCGAAAGCGTTTCCTTCGCGGGATAGCTATACATATTGTGCGCGCCCGCTTCGATCACGGCGACCTTTGCTCCGACCGCCGCGAGGAAACCGACTTCCGAAGAGGTTTTCGAGCCGTGATGTCCGACCTTCAGAACGTCGGCGCGCAGGTCCGAACCATGCGCAACAAGATACTCTTCGACCTTTGAGCCGATATCGGCCGCGAGAAGCGTTTGGAATTCCGGCGTCTTCACGAGCTCGACGAGTCCGGTGTCGGCGAGCTCCGCGCTTTGCGCGAACTGCCCATCCGGCGAAAGAATGTCGATTTCGTCATCGCCGTAACGGATGCGGTCCCCCGCTCCGAACACGATGAGCGGGATCTTGTGCGCCTTGATTTTCGCGAGGAGTTCCGACCACTGATGGGCGGTCGCCGTGTTATCGCGCCCGTTTACGATGAACGCGCCGATCGCATAGTGGTCCAGAATAAAATTAAATCCGTTGAAATGATCGAGTTGCGGATGCGAGATGATCGCGACGTCGATGTAGCGGTCGCCCGGCGGCATGACGCGCGCGAGGCTTGCGAGGACCGAAGTATCCGGCCCGGCATCGGTCATGACCTTCACGTTCCCGTGAAATACGATGAGCTCCGAATCTCCCTGGCCGACATCGAGAAAATAATCGCGTGGCGATGCGTCCGGCGCTCCCGCAGAAACATCGCGCCACACGGACAACGCAAGCGCAGCGAGAACGGCGCAGACGACGGCGCCGATCTTCAGAATCCGTTCTTCGTAGTGTTCGTTCATCGTTTGGAAACCGCGGTCCGCGGCAGGAAATAAAAAATAAAGGCGGCAAGCGCTCCGTAATAAACGATTGTGACGATCCGGGTTCCGAACGAAGGGCCGACCGCGAACGGGATGTCGGCAAAAAATCTGATGACGGCGATTTCGTAGGCGGCGACAAGCCCGGCGCATTTTGCGATGATAAGTCCGGCATAGGAAAAGATCGCGCCGGTCGTGGCGAGCGACGCGCCAAGCGCCATAGTAAGCGGCAGAAAAGGGCCGATAAGAATGCTCGCGAGAATCGATCCGAACGGGAACATGCCGAAGGCGTTTACCGCAATCGGCACGAGCGGGAGCTGTGCGGCAAGGGATATGAGCGCGATCTCGCGCAAGCCGCCGCGCCGGCTTTTCTCCATCCGCAACGCATTTTCGATTGCCGGTAAAAGATAGATTATGCCCAAAATGCTCGCAAAGGAAAGCTCGAAGCCGATATCGACAAGCACTGCGGGATTCGCAAGCGCCATTCCGGCGGCGGTGAAAGCCATCGCGTTCCTCGAGTTGTAGATCCTGCCCGACGCTTGAGCGAGAAGCGCGAAGGACGCCATAATCCCGGCGCGGATTGCGGTAGCCGTACCGCCCGACATCAGGAGGAAAAGAAGTATCGCACAAGCAATAATCGCGAATACCGTTCGGCGCGGTAAACGGCCGCGGAGCGCAGCCATGAGCGCGAATGCGATCATCGCGATCTTGAATCCATACATGGAAATGACGTAGGACATTCCCGACGCGGAGAGCGCGTTTTTAAGTCCCGCGCTCATGCCGCCGGCCGATCCGAGCGTGATGCCGCCGAGGAGCGCCGCCTCGTCGCCCGGCAGATATTTTTGGAACTCGACGAGGATCGCCGATCTGAGGCCAAGCAATTTTTCTTTGAGCCAGAATCCCCTGCCGTTTGCCACGATCTTCGTGCGCGGAAACGCGATAGCGGGATCTTTGCCCGGCGATCGCGGCGGCTCGATCGTACCCTCGAGTTGCAGCGCATCGCCGTAGGAATAGGAATCGAGCGGCGGCTCGAGGACGAAGAGCGACCCGCCGAGCGGCGGTTTGAGCGAAAGCGTAAAGCTTTGATAGGTCGCGGATACTTTTGGTTCGCTTGCTACAACACCCCAAAAGGGAAAAGGTTGTTTGCCGAAAACGACTTGTTCGCCCGCGCTTCGGACATTCAAATACAAGTGAAAATAGAAAACGCCAAAAAACACCGTGAGGAGAAAAAAGAGGAACAATCGGAATTCGTGAACATAATGTCGCTTTGCAATCAAGAACCAAAATCCGCCGCACGCAACCGCGGCGCCCGCAACCCACCATATACTCCATTCCAAATTCGCCGCGAGGACGCCCAAAAGGAATCCGGCGGCGATGCCGAAAGCCCAATCCCCCGGCGCGAGTCGATATTCCATCCGAGCAGTCTAGTGGATGGAGATAAAATATTTATAAAGCGATTCTTGACGTGAGTAACGGCATAAATAAAAAAGGCGCAGTCATTGCGAATTGCGCCGCATCTGATCGTGCTTTGCGACAGCGAGGAAGGAATGTGCAAAACCGGAACCCATCTCTAAAATATCTTCTGGTCGCGTTGCGAGAGATTTTCTCATATCCGCAAGGCGCATCTAGGAAGGTGTAGCTTGGCTACTCCGACGACGATGCAACGTGGCGGGATGAGAAAATATCCGCAACCCCAAAGGGAATATGGCAAATTTCATTTGGCGCTGTGTCGCTTCGGATTCGGAGTACCCGAAGGGTACACCTTCATCCTTGCTTCGTGCGCCAAATGAAATTTGCCTATATCGCGACCGAAGATATTTTAGAGATGGGTTCTATCGCTGCATTCAATGGGGTTCGAAATTCGAAACGCATATACTCCCTCTTCGCTGACGCAAAACTATTCACTTTTAAAGGTTCGTCATTCGGTTTGAATTCTAACATACTTTTTTCCGTTCGTCAAGCGGCGTTTTTTCTTTCCTCTTCGTCCTGACGAAAGCTGGAATCCAGAAAGGCCATACCTAGATCCCGGCTGGAGTCTACCCCGTGCCGCGATACGGGGCGGGGACGAC
>DATLTV010000021.1:0-23080 GCA_035533375.1 Minisyncoccota bacterium | reverse complement strand
TCGCTTTGTTTTGAGGGATTCCCCGCCGCCAGGGTATATTTGATGCCGCCATAGGTGATCGCGGCAAAGGCGAGCACTCCTCCGAGCATCAACGCGAATTGATAAAACCCGAAAACCGTGTCGCAGGGAGCCGTGGGGCTCGTGTTTGTCGCCGGCAGGCCGGGAATGTTTGTGTAGATTTGGACCGCAAGCGCTGTTCCTGCGGGCAAGCCCACAAGAAGTAGTAGTGTCAAAAAAGAACGCCCAGCCCACTTTTTCATTTTATGTACGTGAGGTTAATGCCCGTAATGGCGGTGCTCTCCGAATTGTTCGCATCCACAACGGTAAGGCCGACAGTGACCGCGGAGCCGGTTGGGGCGTCGGCGTTCAGACCGACCTTAAGGTCCTCTGGATTTTCCGCGCTTGGAGCGTTTTCGCCGTTGACGTTCCAGGTAAAATTAAGACTGGACGCACTTTGTGTGTTGAAAAAATAAGGCAGCGCCGATACCTCAAAAGCAGGAGAAGTGAAGTTTCCGCCCGGGTATCTCGATTCGATCACCGCGCGCGGAGTCACAACGGGGATCCGTATGGAATGAACAAGGATGCTGTTCTGATAATTCGGCAACTGCACTTCGACATCGATGAGTCCGGGGACGGAAGAGGGCGCAAGGAACGAGATAGTCTGTTTGTTCGCGGTCCCATCGAGAACGCCTTCGTTCACATACCAATAGATCGTCTGCTTGGAAAGGTCGACGACCTTTCCCTGATTTACGAGTTCGAAAGACACCGTGACGGGCGAGCCGGCAGTGGGAAACGCCTTTCCGGCGTATCCCGTCGGCACATAACTTTTTGCGCTCCAGGTCATTAAAAACTGCGGTTGTGCGGTTTGCGCCGAAAGCGGCAACGCGCCTACTGCGAAGAGCGCGGCGGCCGCCAGGGAGGAAAATAAAGTCTTTTTATAGAACAACATGAGAGATGTTTTTATTATAGCATTTTTAACCACCATTCTGCCTCCCTCCGGCATTCCCACAAAGACAGGGACCCACGCTTCCGGATAATGTTTTTAAAGGCGCGGATCCTCGCCTCCGCGGGGACGACTTTTGGGATGGCGCAAAAGTTGACTACGCCGCCATGGGCAGGTCCTCATCTTCACCCTCACCCATTTCATTTTCTTCCTCTTGGCGCTCCCCTCTTTCTCCTGCGGCGCGTTGCTTGGCTGCATCAATTTTGTCGCTTACCTTCCGCACTTTTTCGAAGTCTATTTGCGTTTTTTCCTGCCGCTTTTCCTCTTCCAGCTCTGCGCCTTCTTCGTTTTCCGCTTCCAACGCTGCGGGTTTTTGTTCCCGTGGCGTTTCTTCGAACATTTTTTTCATTTTTTCGAATTCCGTCGGCTGTTCACCAAGGGCCTCGTCGGATATTTCTGGTTTTTTCAGCCCGCCCTCCGCTTCCGGGGTTTCCGACCGCCGGCCGATTTCCGCCTTTCTTTCGGTGCTGACTTCCGATGGTCTCTCGCTTTCCCCGGACAACTTCCCTGTTTTTCCGCCGACTTCACCCGCCGTAGCAGAACCTTCTGTGGCAACCGTTTCGGTCTCGGCTGCTGCACCTGCAGCTTCTCCTTCGCCTCCGCCTTCCTCAAAATTGCCGACGGTTTCGACGACGCCTGCGAGCTTTCTCCCTATTTCCGATTGCGATGCGCTATGTTCAAACGCCACCGTTGTCCACCACCCGATACTGCGGGTGAAGGGGAATTCCTGGACCCCCGGTATTGCTTCGACTGCATTTGAACAGAAGACAAAAACGCCCCGCACGCCTTTAAAATAAAGGTAGACCTGGAGGGGGAATCCCACAATGACATCCAACACGTCTCCCGCGAACGGGATGAAGTCGAGAATATCACAGCCGAAAAGGAGTAGGCCGACAAAGACCACCTCGACGACCGAAATTTTAGATTGAGGCTCCTGAGAATCTTCGTCCACGGTTTTGTGTATTCCCTGCGCCGATCCTAAAGCGGCCGGCGAAAGGAAGAAGTTTATTATAAATCTTTTTTTCCTGCCAATAGCTGTTCGGGGTCGGTCGTGATGATTTGGTCTTCGAAGTACGACGCGACGATCTGGATCGCGACGTGGCGCTTGCCCGCAAAGAAGAGGCCGGTGCCCACGTCCGATCCGAGAAGGAAATTCTTTTCGGCATCCGTAAGATCGAACGCTTTAGCGACGATGTCGATTGTGGCCGGTGCCTGCTTCAGCAACAGCTGGATCGAAGAATTTGTGATGATCGGCCGGCCGTAAGGCGAACGCAGGAAGTCCTCGACGTCCTGCGTGATCGTCGAAACTCCCAGATAGTATTTTCTCGCGCGCTTCACGAGGCCAAAGAGGAAGGTCGCCGAGTCCTCGTTTTTCATCATAAGCCACGCTTCGTCGATGAAGAGCAGCCGCTTCGCGAGTTTCGCGCGGATGAGATTCCAGATGAAGTTCAAAATGACGAACATGGCGATCGGCCGGAGCTCTTCTTCAAGGTCGCGGATGGAGAAAACGATAAAGCGGTTCGTGATGTCGATGTTGGTCGGCTGGTTTAGAAACCCGGCGAAGCTTCCTTTGGTGTATTTATAGAGCCGGTCGGCCATTTCACGGCCGCCTTCGAGATTACGGAGCACGGTCTCGAGGTCTTCGAGGAGCGGCGCTTCTTTGCCGGCAAAATCCTGCCCCGCGACGATTTCGCGCGAAGCGTAGGTTTCGGTGATTGCGCGATCAAGGAGCGCGTCTTCCTCGGCGGAGATTTTTCCGAGCATGAGTTTCAGGAGGCTTGTCATCGTGACGATGTGCGACTTCAGCACGTCCGCGGGCGATTCGTCCTCCGGCACGAGCGGAATGTCGAAAGGATTGATGTGTTCGTGCGACGAGAGCGAGATGTTGAAATTGCTGCCGCCGAAGGTGTCGGCGAGCCGCTTGTATTCGTTTTCGGGGTCGATTACGATGACGTTTTCGATGCCGGCCATGAGCGAGCGGATGATCTCGAGCTTGGTCGAGTACGATTTTCCGGAACCGGATTTCGCGAACACCACCTGGTTCGCGTTCTCCATCGAAAAACGGTCGAAGATTACGAGGTTGTTGTTGTGGAGATTGATGCCGTACATAATCCCCTGGTTCGACGAGAGGTCCTCGGAGACGAATGGGAAGAACGAGGAAATCGGCCCGGAGTTCATCGGCGTGTAGACCTGAATCTTGTCCTCGGCGAGCGGGAGCACGGAGAACAAGCCCTCGAGCTGTTCGAAAAGCGCCGGCTTCATATAAATAAGCTTCGCCTCCATGAGAGAGATGAGCTTTGCTTCAAGCCGCGCGAGCTCGTCTTCCTTGTCGGCGTAGATCGTCACATACAGCCCCGTCTGGAAAAGTTTTTCTTGCGACTGCTGGAGGGTGTCGCGCAGGGATTCGACGTCGCGGAGCGCGGTTTCGAGCAGTGGATCGCGTACAAGGCCTTTTTCCTGCTCGTCGTTGATTTGTGACTCGAGTTGCGCCGCTTTTTTGCGCAGGTTTTTGAGCGCGAGGCCGGTATCGATGGGATTCACGAAGATCGCCGCATCAAAAAGAGACGGCAGGTTGATTAACGGCTCGAACCAGCCGGTCGACAGATAGCGCGGGTAGGAAAACACGAAGAACGTCTTCGCGAGCTTGTTGCCGATTTTCAGGTAGTTCGGCAACACCTCGACGCCCGCCGGCGCGATAATCTTCGTTATTTCTTTGAAGCTGTCGCTTGGCTGGTCCGATGCGGCGTTGGGATTTACGGAATAAGTGGGCATTTTATGGAGAAATCTTCAATTTTCAAATCTCAATTTTCGAATAAATATTTACCGAACTAATTTTCAAACACATTTTAAAATTATGAATTTATTGCCTTGTGGACAGATTAACCCCTTGTTTCTCGACTGTTTCCGGATTGTAGAAGTTATAGAAAAGCTCGATGAGCTGCTCGTCATCCAGGACGACCGCTTCGAGGCCGATCGCGGAAAGCCCTTCGGACACCTGATTCACGCGCTGCTTGAGCTGGGCAAGGTTCTCCGCAAAGTTCGCCTGCGCCGTCGCTTTCGCTTTCTCCGCCGCCGCAGACTTGTCGGGCTTTTTTTTCGATCCGCCGAAGGGGAGCGACGAAAGTAAGTCGCTCGCCTGCCCCGTCGAAGGCATATTCAATCCAATCGGATAATACGGCACAATCACAAGAAATACTTTTTCCATGATCGCATTCTTCTGCACGAAGCCGCGAATGAATTCACGGTATTCTTCCGCTTGGTTCTGTAGAAGCGGCGAAGCGTCTTCCGACAAGTGCTCCGCGAGCCCCTGCAGGTAGCGCTCGATATTCACCTTCCTCGAGTGGATTACGATCTGCAACGAAAAATCGATGCCGTTCAGGAAGTTTTGGTAACCGCCCGTGATGATATTCTGCTCCATTTCCGATTTGAGCGCGAAATTCACGCCGCCCACCATAACCACCTGCCGCAGGGCGCCGCTTTTCATAACCACGGTGCTGTCGTGGATTTCTTTGATGTCGACCAAGTCCTGGGTATTGCCGAAATTCTTGGGCATAAGTTTTAGCTGTTAGTTGTCGTTCGCTAAGGGCTTAAAGCCAACACCTAAAAGCCATAGTACTATTGTATATCAAAACAAAAAACTTTCCGAGGCTCATTTGGCCTCCGGCCTTGCAATCATAACATTCGGCATTTTTTGGACTTCTTCTAAAAACTTCTCAGTGATCGAGTATTCAAGCATTGGATAAAGGCGTCTCGAGAGGAAAATCTGGGTTTCGAGTTCCGCTGAGGAGGCGTCGGCGATCCTTAAAAATTGCAAGTATTCCGGAATATCTTTCCTCCGCGACCCCTCGGCAATGTTCGAAGGAATTGAGACTGCCGCCCGGCGCATTTGAGACCCGAGGCTATACGTTTCCTCTTTGGGAAACTGGTCAGTTAGGGCGTATATCGCGAATACGAGATCGCACGATTTTTGCCAGACGATAAGTTCTTTGTAAGACTTTAAATACACGACCCCATTATACTCGGAGCAGATAAAATTTTTCTAAAGCGTGCTGGATGTTATTTATGGCGACGATAGCGGAACTAACAGCTAAAACCCAACAGCTAAAAGCTACCTATAATCGATGCGCCGTGCCGCCTGGCGGGCGCCGCCGAGGTCCCGATACATATTATATCTTTCCTGGACCTTCCCGAAGAATTGCTGGTTCGAGATCATGCTTTTGGTTTTTTCTCCCGTCTGCACGTCGCGCCAAGCGTCCCTGAGCGCCATGCCGGCGACGATGTTTTCGAGCGAAATCCCGGAAGGCGCCTCCCCTCGCGCCACCGCCTCGCTTTTCACTTCCGCGGGCCGCTCCGACTGCCAAACGTAAGTTTGCGGTTTCCAGTAAAAATTGAATGCCGATAGCGCAATCTGGACGAGCGGTCTTCCTTCGACCTTCACGAATGCGAGCGCGATTGCTCCGCTGAGCACCACTATAGAGAAAATCGCCCACAACCAGGTCGCCACAGTGAAGTAGAAGAGAAAACTGATCGTGCCGCCGATTGCGATGTAGATGAATTGGCGGATGGTGAACGGTCCCACCACTTTATCCTCCGTTTCGATGAATTGCGGTACCTGGAATTGCATATCTATATTATAGATTATAGCTTAATTCTGAAGAAATTCTTTTTGCCGATCTTCACCGGTTCGCCGCCCTTAAGTCCCAGTTTTGTAAGTTCCAAATTCGGATCTTTTATCGTTTTTCCGCCGATCTCAAGAGCGCCCTGCTCGACAAGCCGCCGCGCTTCGCTGTTGCTCTTCGCCACCCCGGAATTTCTTACGAGCGTGGTCGTAGTGCCGGAAGCGGCGCCGAGCGGCGGCGCGTCCTCCGGCGCCTCCTTCTTCGAGAAAAGTTTTTCGAAATGCTCGCGTGCGGCATTCGCTTCCGTTGCGCCATAAACGGTTTTCGTGACCGCTTCGGCGATATCGAGTTTTGCATCGCGCGGATTCCCGCCTTTTTCTACGGCACTGCGCAATTCGGCAATCTTCGCATCCGGCATCTCGGTGCAGAGTTCGGCGATTGCGAACATTGATTCGTCCGAAAGCGCCATTGTTTTCCCGAATATTTCCTGCGGCGCGTCATCGAGGTTTACGAGTCCGCCCTCGCTTTTATTCATGATCTTTTTTCCGGTTTTCGGATTGATAAGAAGCTTTGTCGTGAGCACGAACTTTTCTTTGTTTTTATATGCGCGAAGCAGTGTGCGTCCGACGAGCATATTGAAAGTCTGGTCCGTGCCGCCAATCTCGGCGTCCACGTCCATCGCCACGGAATCGTATCCCTGCATGAGCGGATACGAAAATTCAGCGAGGTTGATCGGCTTTCCTTCTTTTATCCTTTCCTGAAACATATCCCGCTCGATCATCTGCTGATGCGTGAAATGGCCCTCGATTGCGAGCCATTCCGCAAGATCGATCTTCGCAAGCCACCTCGAATTGAATTCGATCCGCACCGGGTTTTTCCCCTTGAGGTCAAGAATTCTGCCGACCTGCTCCTTGAACGATTTATAATTTTCTTTGACCTCCTTTTCGGTAAGCGGTTTCCGCGACGCGAGCTTGTCCGAAGGATCGCCGATTCGCGCCGTGAAGTCGCCGATGAGAAAAATGATCTCGTGGCCGGCCTCCTGCAGTTTTTTGAGGACGAGCAGATTCGTGAGCTGGCCCAAATGTAAATGAGGCCCCGTGGCGTCGGCGCCGATATAGATGCGCAGCTTTTTGCCTCCGCGAAGCGCGGCGTCAAATGCTTCTTTCGAGGGGTAGATCGAATCGATCGCGCGATGTGCGAAGACGGCCGCGGACCCTTCATTATCCTTGCTTTTGTCGATCATTATCCAAAGCTTATCATAAAATCGCGCGTTTTGACACCCCCGGTTTTTGCTGTTATACTGCCAACAGCAATTCCAACATGTGCGGAGGAAAATCAAATGGATTTGCAAGGACTTGCCCGAGTTTTTACGGAAGAACTGAATCCCGCGATACAGGCAATCGTTCTGCCGAGAATCGCCGACGGACGCATTGAATACGGCTGGGGAAACAGCGTCCGCGACGGGAAAGGATGCCTCTTCGTCGACGCCTATGCGGAAGTAGCGACAAAATCAATCAAGGAGGTCGGCGAAGAGATCCGAGACTTGACCCAAAGCGAGCTCGCCCGAAAAATCGGTCAAACCCTCGGCCTCGAAACTCAGACTGTCCTCGACGGCATGATACTTTGGGACAGCCAGGCAATGGCGGAATATGTGAACCTCGAAAAAGATTTCCGCGGAAAAATCCGCGAATTTTTCGAGGGACAACTCGCCGCCGGCTATCGCGAGAATGCCGAACGCGATCGTGCGATCTGCGAAGAATTCCGGCACGTCGACGCCGAAACTGCCGTAATAATCGACAAGTAAAAAACAAAACCCGCTCATTCCGAGCGGGCTTTTTTTATCCATCAATATTTATCCGCGGCGCATTTCCCGATCCGCTTCTAAGACTTTTTGATAATCTCGTCGATCACGCCATACGTCTTCGCTTCTTCGGCCGAAAGCCAGAAGTCGCGGTCGGTATCTTTCTCCACTTTCGCGAGTGACTGGCCCGTATTTTTCGCGAGCAACTGGTTCAATTTCTCTTTCATGTTGATGATGTGCCGAGCGGAGATCTCGATCTCGGTAGCCTGGCCGCCGATGCCCTCGACCATCACCTGGTGTAAAAGAATTTCCGAATTCGGCAATGCAAATCGCTTCCCTTTTTGTCCGGCGGCGAGCAGGAACGCGCCCATCGATGCCGCGATCCCCACGCACATCGTCGAAACGTCGGGTTTCACGTATTGCATCGTGTCATAAATTGCCATGCCTGCCGTGACCGATCCGCCGGGGCTGTTGATGTATACCCGAATATCTTTTTTCTGATCCTCGTGCTCGAGGAACAGAAGCTGCGCAATCACGGTGTTCGCCACCGCGTCGTTGATCGGGCCGCCGAGAAAAACAATCCGCTCCTTGAGCAGGCGGGAATAAATATCGTACGCCCGCTCGCCGTGGGGAGATTTTTCAATGACCGTCGGGATCAGGTATTGGTTCGATTCATCCATGATTGCAATTATATCAGATTAGTTTAGAGAAACGCCACCAAAAGCAGCGCGATGATGTTGATGATTTTGATGACCGGATTGATCGCGGGGCCGGCGGTGTCTTTATAGGGGTCGCCGACGGTGTCCCCTGTCACTGCAGCTTTGTGCGCTTCCGATCCTTTACCGCCCAAATTCCCTTCCTCTATATATTTCTTCGCGTTGTCCCAGGCCGCGCCGCCGGAGGTCATGGAAATGGCTACGAAGATTCCGGTCACGATTGATCCCACGAGGAGCCCGCCGAGGGCAATCGGCCCGAGCAGGAATGCTACGGCGATTGGCGCCACGACCGGCAGGAGTGCCGGCACGACCATTTCTTTGATCGCGGCGCGCGTCACGATATCAACGCATTTTGCATAGTCCGGTTTGGCGGTTCCCTGCATGATGCCGGGAATTTCTTTGAATTGCCGGCGCACTTCAACAACAACGCTTCCGGCCGCCTTACTCACCGCTTTCATCGAGATGGCGGCGAAAAGATACGGAATCGCACCGCCGAGCAGGAGCCCCACGATAATCTTCGGATCACTCAGATCAAAGTGGATCGTGGCACCCCCCATCTTCTTCTCGAGTTCCTGAACATAAGATGAAAAGAGTACAACAGCCGCAAGGCCGGCGGATCCGATCGCATATCCCTTAGTGACCGCTTTCGTCGTGTTTCCCACGGCATCCAGCGCATCCGTTACTTTGCGTACCGAATCGGGCAAGCCCGCCATCTCGGCGATGCCGCCGGCATTATCGGTGATTGGACCGAAGGCGTCGATTGCAACAACGATCCCCGCCATGGAAAGCATGCTCATCGCGGCGAGCGCCACACCATAAAGGCCCGAGAAAGAATATGCCGTGAGGATCCCCGCGACGATCACGACTACCGGCAGCGCGGTCGATTCCATACCGACCGAAAGCCCGGTGATGATGTTCGTGCCGTGGCCGGTCGTCGATGCCTGCGCAATCGATTTCACCGGACGGAAACTTTTTGAAGTGTAATATTCGGTAATGAGTACGATAAGGCCGGTGACGAGAATACCTATAAGCATCGGCAGAAAGAGAATCCAGAAGCTCAGCGCCTGCGTGTCATAGTTTCCCGCAGAAAGCTGATTCACGACCGCCTGCGTCCCCGCTCCGTACGGATAGAGGTGAAAACTGCTTGAGAGCCACGCAAAACCGGCGAGCGCGAGCACGCCCGCCGCCGCAAGCCCTTTATAGAGGGCGCCCATGATTGATTGTGTTTTGCCCAACCGCACGAAGAAGACCCCTAATATAGAGGCGATTATCGAGATGCCGCCGATCATGAGCGGCAATGTGATTGCTTGCGCGTTGCCGTGGAACACCAGGTTTCCGAGGATCATCGCGGCGATCGCCGTGATCGCATAAGTTTCAAAGAGATCCGCGGCCATGCCGGCGCAATCTCCCACGTTGTCGCCGACATTGTCCGCGATCACCGCCGGGTTTCGCGGATCGTCTTCCGGAATTCCCGCTTCAACTTTCCCGACAAGGTCAGCGCCGACATCGGCGCCTTTCGTGAAAATGCCGCCGCCGAGGCGGGCAAAGACCGAAATCAAGCTGCTGCCGAAACCAAGGCCGACGAGCGCCGTCACATTATTCGTGATCGCATAAAAAACCGAGACCGAGAGAAGCGCAAGCCCGACGACGAGGAGCCCCGTGACCGATCCGCCTTCGAAAGCGATGCCCAGCGCCTTGCCGAGCCCCGACTTCGCCGCTTCCGCCGTTTTCACGTTCGCGCGCACGGACATATTCATGCCGATATATCCCGCAAGCGCCGAGGCGGCGGCTCCCAGGAGGAAACCGACCATCGTCGTGATGTTCAAAAGCCAACCGATAAGAAGAGCCACTACGATTGCGACAACCGCGACCGTTTTATACTGCCGGTTCAAATATGCCTTCGCGCCCGTCTGGATCGCCTGCGCGATTTCCTGCATTTTTTTATCACCCGCCGGCTCGCGGGATATTTTCAGAACGAGAACGAGCGAAAACGCGATCGCGACCACACTGCACACAATCGAAAATAATATAGGTGACATAATTTATATATTTTTTTATTTTCCGGCCTGTTTTGATTTATTTGGAAATCCTGATTCAACAATTACACAGAGAGATCTCCTTTTTCGTCCCCATCCTCCGGTTCCACGGGAATCTGGTCGGCATCGATCGATCCGGCAATACCGCCTTCCTGCGATTCTTCCGGGCGCTTCTCGGAGCGTACGTCGATTTTCCAACCGGTGAGCTTTGCCGCAAGCCGCACATTCTGCCCGCCTTTGCCGATTGCGAGGCTCAACTGGTCTTCGGGCACGTAGATTCTCGCTTCGCGGCGCGGCATAATCTCGACCGAACGCACCTTCGCGGGAGAGATCGAATTCGAAATGAATTTTTCCGGATCCTCCGCATACTCGATAATATCAATCTTTTCCTGGCCCAATTCGTTATTGACCGCCATGACGCGCGTGCCGCGCTGGCCGACGAGTGCGCCCACGGGATCAACGCCATCGGACGTCGAAGCGACGGCGAGCTTCGTGCGATTTCCCGGCTCGCGCGCGATCGCCTTTATTTCCACGGCTCCCTCGGCGAGTTCCGGCACCTCCATCTTGAAAAGTTCCATAACGAATTTCGGATGCGATCGCGAAAGAATAATGCCGGGCAGGCGCGCATCTTCCTGTACGGTAAGCACAAGGAAGCGCAAACGCTCGCCGGCGCGGTAATGTTCTCCGGGAATAGATTCGTTCGCAAACATTACGCCGATAGTCCTTGACAAATCTATATAAACGTTGCCTCGTTCGAAACGCTGTACGACGCCGCTTACAATAGTTCCTTCCTTATCGCGCCATTCATTCAGGATCGAATCGCGCTCCGACTCGCGAAGTTTTTGGAGGATGACTTGCTTCGCCGTCTGCGCCGCAATGCGCCCGAAGTCTTCGTGCGTTTCAAGCGGGAACGTCAGCTCTTCGTCGAGAACCGCGCCCTTCTTTGTTTTTTTTGCCTCCTCGAGCGCGATATGCCGTTCCGGATTGAAACGCGGCAATTTCATCTCCTCATCTTCCGGCGCGATCGCCTGCTTTATATTTTTTTCATCGCCTTTTACTTCCTCTTCCGGGCTTTCTTCAACGAAACGGACCGTCGTTTCATCGACGACCGTTTTCACCTGCCAAAACTTCAATTCGCCCGTTTTCATGTCGAGCTTTGCCTTCACGATTGCACTGCGATCCCCGTACTCTCTTTTGTATGCCGCCGCGATTGCCGATTCGATAGCCTCCAGGACCTTTTCCGGCTGCAATCCTTTCTCCTCCGCAACTTGTTTTAACGCCTTCGCGAGTTCTTTGACGTTGATCATTTTTCGAGCATTAATTTTTAATTTTTTTCGCGACCCATAAGGACGAAAACACCCGCTTAAAAGCGAGTGTTTAATGATTTTATTATACACCCTCGACCACCGGTGTCAAATATTTTCGTAGTGCCGGATCGTTGGCCCTTTACTGTCGAGGCCGCCTTTTAAAAGGACTATTGCCAAAAGATCGATTTGCCATCCCACCTCATCCCTTATTAATTCGGGATGTTTGCCGACAAACATTGTACAACCCCTGCGTAGCTTTTTAAGCTTGGCCGAAGTCATATTGTCTTCTGGTAATATGATTGGCTCATTTTCGCTCACGTCCCCTAAAATCGTCTTCACCTCGAAAAACACCAATTTTGAACTCAGCGATCGGGAAATGATATCAATTTCATCCCATCCCTGCCTATGATTCCTATATAAAACCGTATAACGCTTCGATTTTATATATCGGCAGGCGATATCCTCCCCGAGCGCCCCCACTATTGAGTTGGTAGTTTTACCTCCCATGGCTAGTGTTTGTCGACAAACAATCAGTAAAAACGCTTAAATCCTATAAGAATTGTTTGTCGAATTACATTGTTTTACAGTAGGCATAGGTTTTATAAGGAAAATGGGTTTTTTCAATTTATTAAGCATGCTGATAAACAAACAAAAAAGTTTGTCAAAATGCATATTTAACGAATTTTCTCCTATTTAAACCCATAGAGGGTGTTTTGCCATAGAATTGCCGGATTGCCGGATTATTTGGTTTCCGGGGTATTCGTACATTATATCCGCCGAATATCAATAAATTCTAAAGTCGGTTATCGCGGGCATCTATTGACGTTGCACCGGCTAACCAATAACCTTATAAGCAACATATCCATGGACAGTAAACACATAGAAGAATATAAAAAACAACTCGAGAAGAAGCGCCAGGAGCTTTTGGGTGAGCTTGAAAAAGATGAGACGCCGGAAGACTTTGGAAGCGATGTCGATGACTTTGACGAGGAAAAGAACGAAACCGAGGCATTCGATAATCAGCTTGCCGCAGGCCAGGGGCTAAAGGGGCAGATCGTTGAGGTTGATTCGGCGATCGAGAAAATAAAAGCAGGGAAGTATGGTATTTGTGAAAAGTGCAGCGGGGAGATTGAGAAAGAAGTCCTGGCCGCTTCTCCGGAATCGAGGCTGTGCAAGAATTGTAAGAAAGCATTCGGGCGATAAGGTTTTGGCTTGCTGGATGTGCCGATCCGGGACTTCTTCCGTCATCCTGAACTTGGTTCGAGATCCATGCTTCGGTATTAATTCTTTCGGAAGCATAAACCCCGGCTTTTACCGGGACGATTCTCGACATGAGTAAGCCGTTACTCGTGTCAAGAATCGCTTTATAAAAATTTTATCTCCATCGTGTAAGATGGAGAAATGAAAAATCCTGCGCGGGTGTATTCGGCGGAGCTCGAGGGCGTGCATGCGAAGCTTATCGAGGTCGAGGTCGATCTGAATGTCGGCCTGCATGTTTTCAATATCGTCGGTCTCGCCGACAAAGCGCTCAATGAAGCGAAGGAGCGGGTGAATTCCGCGCTCAAGAATTCCGGCGTGAAGCCGCCGAACCGCGAGAATCGGAAGATCACCGTGAACCTTGCGCCCGCAGACGTGAAGAAAAATGGATCGCACTACGATCTGGCGATTGCGCTCGGTTATCTCCGCGGCACGGAACAGATGGCGGAATTCGATGCAACGGACAAGGTGTTTATCGGCGAACTTGCGCTCGACGGGCGGCTGCGGCCGGTGCGCGGCGCATTGAATATCGCGGAAATCGCCGCACGAAAAGGTTTTACATATCTTTTTCTGCCGCGAGAGAACGCAAATGAAGCGGCAGCGGTGGAGAATATAAAAGTGATCCCGGTCGAAACGCTTCGCGGCGCGGTCGATTTTTTGGAAGAACGCGCGGACATCGCGCCGACAGTGTTTGCTCCGATCGCGGCGCACGGTTCGGATACGCCGGATTTTTCGGAGATCCGGTCGCAGGAAAATGCGAAGCGAGCGCTCGTGATCGCGGCCGCGGGAATGCACAATTTGCTCATGGTTGGGCCTCCCGGCGTGGGGAAAAGTTTGCTCGCCCAGGCGCTCGCGGGAATTTTACCGGATCCTTCGCGCGAAGAAGCGATCGAGATCACGAAAATCTGGAGCGCCGCGGGAATCGCGCCGGGCGGCCTCATGAGCCGCCGCCCGTTCCGCGCGCCGCACCAGACGGCGTCCGCCGCCGCAATCGTCGGCGGCGGCACGGATCCGAAGCCGGGAGAGATCAGTCTTGCGCACCGCGGCATCCTTTTTCTCGACGAATTGCCGGAGTTCCAGAAAAATATTCTTGAGGCCTTGCGGCAGCCCATGGAATCAGGCGCGGTACATATTGCGCGGTCGAAAGGCAGCCTTATTTTTCCTGCGAAGTTCACGCTCATCGCCGCGATGAATCCGTGTCCCTGCGGCTATTTCGGCGATGCGGAAAAGGAATGCCGCTGCGCGCCATACGAAGCGATCCGCTATCAAAAAAAGATCTCCGGGCCGTTTCTCGATCGCATCGATCTTCAGATCAAGGTGCAGCGGGTGGATATCGCCGATTTGCGCGCGGCAAAAAAAATGGAGCCGGCGAATCCCGCGATCAAGCGCGGCGTCGAACGCGCGCGAGAGATCCAGGCGGATCGGTTCCGAACTTTGCGCATTCATACGAACGCCGAAATGAGTTCGCGCCAGGCGGAAGAAATGATTTCGCTCGACCGCGGAGCGGAAAATTTTTTGTCCACGCTCGATAAATCCCGCCTCTCACCGCGCGGCTATTACCGACTTTTAAAAACAGCCCGCACGATTGCGGATCTTGAAGAAAAAGAAAAAGTTTCCGCCGAGCATCTTGCGGAGGCATTCAGCTACCGGTTACGGGAAGAAGTATAGGAAATTATTTTTCCACCCAGCACTTATTAGGATAACGGCGTGGATCCCGGATAACCACTTCGCGGTTTCCGGGATGATCGTATTGTTTTCGCAATGGCTGTTGCGAAAACAATACGATCACTTTGCAAACGGATTTTGGGCTCCAAGCACTTCGAAATGCACGTGGCAACCGGTAGCATCGCCGGTTTGTCCCATAGTGCCGACTTCCTGGCCTTGTTGCACGTAATCACCGATGTTTACGAGCACTTTATCCAAGTGCGCATAGCGCGTTTCGATATTATTTCCAAAAGGGTGTTCGATGAGTACAAACCTGCCGTAGCCGCCGTTACAGGAACTCGGCGTGTCGGCGGCCGGGCAGCCGCTCGCGCCGCTTCCGAAATTTGGATCGGGTACGACGAGCCCTTCCGCCGATGCCACGACCGGCGTTTCGCAGGAGGCGGCGATATCGACGGCATTATGCGGATGGAGGGTGCCCCAGTTATATCCGTTCGCCGGCATGATAAAATCGCCGTTAAAATTGGGCAGAGAGCTGTGCGATGAAGCAAGTCCGGCTTTGCCGCCCGGGATTACGAGTGAAATGCCGGCGGTGAGCGTGCCGAAATTCACCGATTTATTGAATTCCTGAATATTATTTGCCGGCACATTGAAATAATTGGCGACGGATTCAAGCGTGTCGCCGCTTTTTGTCTGGTAGACAACGCCCGAGGTGGGTAAAATATTCAATATGTCTCCCGGCCTGATCAACTGCGCTTTCACGTCGGGGTTGGCATTCGCGAGCGTATCAAGGGAAATGCCGAAATATTCGGCGATACCGGAGAGCGTGTCGCCCTTCTGCACCGCGTAGGGGATGAGGCTGTCGCGGGAGAATACCGGGCCGATCGGCTGGCCGGGATCGCTCACGCTTCCGAGCAGGTCATTTCCCGGGATAACGTTACCGGCCAAAGTATCTCCGGCAGGAGTGTTTGCGGCGTCGGGCAATTCGCCGCCCATCGCCGCACCGAAGCTTGTCGATAAATCATCGGATGCGGGCAAAGAAAGGTTGCTTGTGTCTAGCGGCCCCCCAAGTACGCCCCGTTCCCCGGCTGAAGCAGTTTTCTTGGAAATAATGAAAAAACTTGCGATAATAAGGCCCACCGTCAAAAAAACCGCCATTCCTAATGGCTTTTTCGTCCTATTTGCGGACGATCGGATGAGCTCAAGAAGCTTTATAAGTATCGTTTTCATTGGGTTTCCTAACCTTGGACCCCTGAAAAATCAATGCCCCGAGGGGTGTTTGACCCTAGGGGTTTATTTTGAAAGCTTAAAATGGTACTTAATGACTGTAGCATATCCAACCCCCAAGTCCACTTCACCATGCCTTCATTGAATCCTTATGCAATCAGACCAAAACAAGCATAGTGCACAGCTCAATCCCCGGCAAAAGGCGGCCTCCGAGGCATCGCGGGGGCCGCTTTTAATAGTAGCCGGGGCCGGGACGGGTAAAACAAAAACCCTTACCGCCAGACTCGCCCACTTTATAGAGGAGGGGGTAGCTCCGGAACGGATTTGCGCGATCACGTTCACTAATAAGGCGGCGAAGGAGATGGAAGAGCGAGTTCGTAAGCTCGCAAGCCCCATAGCTCGCAAGTCGAGCACTGCCGAAAAATCGTACGAGCTTACGAGCTTACGAGCTTACGAGCCGTTAATATGCACCTTCCACTCCCTCGGTGCCCGGATCTTGCGGGCCGAAGCCCATAATCTGGGCAGGAGGAAAAATTTTACCATTTTCGATGGCCACGACTCTTTCGACCTTATTAAAAAGATAGCGAAGAAAATTGCGCCGGAAAAAAGTCGCGAATCGGAGGACCCACTGGATCGCAGACAAAAGCGCGATACGAGAACACCGACGCAGATCGCCGAGAAAATTTCGGAGATCAAAAATAAAAGCGGATCGCTCGCGGAGCTTGAGCGCTCCCGCTATCCGTCCGACGTGCTCGCACTCAAGGCGTTTTTGTTGTACGAAAAAGCGCTCAAAGATAATAATGCTTTCGACTTCGACGATCTCATCGAAAAACCGGTCGCGCTGTTCCGCGCGCATCCGGACATTCTGCAGAAATACCAGAATAAATTCGACGCGTTGTTCGTCGACGAATACCAAGACGTGAGTCCCGCGCAGTATGAGTTGGTCAAGCTTCTTGCGGGCGTGCACCGGAACGCGAGTTTTGTCGGCGACGACGAACAGCTTATTTATGGCTGGCGGTATGCGAACCTCGAAACGTTTTTGCATTTCGAACGGGATTGGCCCGGCGCACGGGTTGTGCTCCTCGAAGAAAATTACCGCTCGACCGGGAACATCATCGCCGCGGCGTCGGCAGTTTCAAAAAACAATCTTGCGCGGCGCCCGAAAAATCTGTGGACAAGGAACGAAGCGGGTGCGAAGATCGTCGTCGCCGAAGCTATGGATGAGGATGACGAAGCGGAGTGGATCGCTGGTAAAGCTCTTAAGCTCGTTAGCTCGTTGGCTCGTTTGCCAGAGACGACAAAAATCGACGGATTCACTAACGAACTAAAGAGCCAACGAGCTAATGAGCTAAGTATTGCGGTGCTCTACCGAACGAACGCCCAGTCGCGGGCGATCGAGCAGGCGCTTATCCGGCGCGGGATTCCTTATCGCATTTTCGGAGGACTGAAGTTCTACGAACGCAAGGAAATCAAGGACATTGTGGCCGGCCTCAGATACGCCGGGAACCCCGCGGATTCCGTGAGTCGGGAGCGCCTCGACAAGAACTTTTCCATGGGAAAATTCGTCGAAATAAGTAAAATTTGCGCCGCTGCGGCGGATGGGCGCGTGGCGCCGGTTGAGTTCATCCACGCGTTCATCGCGGCGACGGACTACCTGGGATATTTGGAACGCAATTTCGCGAATTACGCCGAGCGGCAAGAGAACGTAGCGGAGCTTTTGAAGTTTGCCTCGGGCTTCGCGAGCATTGGCGATTTACTCCAGGATATCGCGCTCGTCCAGTCGACGGATGCGCCGAGTTCGAAACTCCAAGATATCGAAATATCGGATCCTGTCCACCTCTCCACGATCCATCTCGCGAAAGGACTCGAGTTCGATCGCGTGTTCATCGCGGGCGTGAGCGAGGGATTGCTTCCGCATGGGCGTTCCGTCGAGCGCGACGAGCAGCTCGAGGAAGAGCGGCGGCTTATGTACGTCGCGATGACGCGGGCGAGAAAAGAATTATTTATAAGCTTCTACGATATTCCGTCGCGGTTCATCTCGGAAATTCCGCAGGATCTCATCGAGCTTCATGTCCGGCCCGCGGAGGACGAGGAGTCGGATGACGGACTCGACTATGTCCGGATCGATTAATATGAGAAGCGGGAACGCCATTGTACAATGATTTTTATGGATGGCGTAAAAAGAATAACGTGGCTCAAGGCGCTTGTGGCGGTATCCTTCATTGTTGGGATGTTTGTCGCGCACGATCTCTGGATCGCCGGGCGGCTCTATCCGCTCATGCCCGCATTCAATATTTTTTCGGCAATTTCTTTCCGGGCCGATTATATCCTGTCGTCCTTGCTTATATTCTTTCTCGTGCTTGCCGTTGTCGCTCACAAACCGCGAAAATATATTATCGTATCGCTCGCCCTCATCGCAATTCTCTTCCTCGAAGATCGGACGCGGATGTATCCGTCGTTCTACGAATACTCTCTCCTCCTGCTCGCGCTCGCGTGGTATCCCTGGGAAAAAGGGGACGATCGGGCTGCCTCACCGATCCTGAATTGCTGCCGCCTTGCGGTCGCCTGCATCTATTTCTGGAGCGGCGTGCAAAAGGTGAATCCGTATTTCGGAGACCAGCTTTCGTGGTTTCTCCTGCCGGTCACAAACACCCTCCCGTTTCTCGGCAGCGCATTTCTTCGCGCCGCAAGCGTCATAGCCCCCATCCTCGAAGCGAGCATCGGCATAGAACTTCTCTTTAAAAAAACAAGGAAATTCGCGCTTATCGAGGCGCTTTGTATGCACGGCACCATCTTTTTTCTCATCGGCCCTATTCGCGGTGATTCAAATGTGAGTGCTTGGATCTGGAATCTCTGTTCCGTCGCAATCGTTCTCACCTTGTTTTTCAACGAAAAAAAGGCGGGCGCAAAAGAAATACTCTTTAACCCGCGGCTTGGCGTCCACTATGTTATACTTGCCTTTTTGGGGATATTGCCGGGTTTAAGCCTCGTAAATCTCTGGGATTCGCCGCTTTCCTTCAATATCTATTCGGGAAATTATGCCCAGGCCGAGATTTACGCGGTTGATTCCCTCGAAGCGCGGCTTCCGGCGGAATTGTGGAAGTATTTCGGTCCCGCGAGCCCGATCGGAACCGGCGCGGGATCCGGCATCGCGAAGCTCGATCTCGATCGATGGGCGGCGGATGAATTCCGGAGCGGACCATACCAGGAACCGGACACGTATAAAAATGTCGCGAAATATTTCTGCCGTTACGCGGCGGATCCGTCCGATGTGCGGATGCTTCTTCTCGATAAGCCTACGATATTCGAATTCGAAAAAGGAAATACTGCCCGCGAAATCGAAAAATATAATTGCGCGAATTTGTAACCATTCACCCACACTCAGCCATGCGACGCCTCGGCCAGCATTTTTTAAAAAATAATTCGGCGATCGAAAAGATCGTTGCCGCGTTGGAATTGAGCGTCGGCGAAACGATCGTGGAAATCGGGCCGGGGCACGGGGAACTTACTTTCCCGCTCCTCGAAGCGTGCAAGGAAAAAGATTGCCGCATTATTGCGATCGAGAAGGACGAAGAACTGGCTCGTAAGCTCGTAAGCTATGCGGCTCGCGAGCTACGCAATGTAGAAATTATTAATGGAGATGTTTTAAAAATGCTTCCCGCACTGACTTACGAGCTTACGAGCTTACGAGCTTACGAACTGGTGGGCAATATCCCTTATTATATCACCGGGCACCTGCTCCGGATTATCGGCGAACTCGAGCGGAAGCCCGCGCGGTGCGTGTTCACGATCCAACGCGAAGTCGCGGAGCGGATTACGGCCATGCCTCCGCGCATGGATCCTCTCACCAAAAAAAATGTCGGTACGGGGATGAACCGGCTTGCGGCGAGCGTGCAATTCTGGGCCGAGCCGGAGATCGTCGGCTTTCTCGGAAAAAACGATTTTTCCCCGACGCCCGAGGTGGAGTCGGCGATCATCCTGCTGAAGATAAAGGATAAAAAATCGAGAATAAAAGACGAATATTATTATCGCGCGGTGCGAATGCTTTTTGCCCAGCCGCGGAAAACGATTTTGAACAATGTGGCGGCAAAAAACGCCGGCGCGGGCGTGGGCAAGGAAGAAATTGCGGAAAAATTGAAATCGCTCGGCATTGATCCCGAAAAACGGCCGCAGGACCTCTCGGTAGAAGAGATTTCCCTGATTGCCGGCTCATTTTAGCCGGTTTTCGACGCCCTTTCCCCTCTCTTTCCGTGAGACGACGAGAAAATGCCGCCTCATTCTGCCTAAGCGCCGCAAGGCTTAGAAAAGCTATACACAGTCGCTCCACACATGAATAAGCTATACTTTAGTTAAATGCCTGATTTCAAGAAGTTGGTTACCGTCTTTTTGATTCTGGCCGCCATGGCGGCATCGTCTGCTTTCGCGCTCTCGGGGATTATGTCGAATAGTGCTCCCGCATCGCAGAACGATACCGCTCGGGTCTCTGCGGGGGACGGCGTAAGCGCGCCGGCCGTTTCGGCGAATGCGTTTGTCGAGCCGCTCGCGAACGTGGACGCATTATCTGCGGCTCCGACAGCTTCTGCGGGTACAGCAAACTCCGATCTTCCGCCGCTCACGCCGACTTCGAACCTCACGAACGACGCTTCACAGATACTTGCCCACGAATTAGTCGCGGCGAATCCTACCGGTCCCCAAGACGCGGGGGACGGGCAAAACCAGATGCTTGCCGCCCCTACTGTCGCAAGCGTTGCGAATAACCTTTTTAAAAACCCGTCTTTCAAAAATATAAAGATCCCCGACTGGGATGCCGAGGCGAATGCACTGCCGATTTCCGTGATCGGTAATTCCCAAAGCAGTGATACTGCGGCGTATGCGATGAATATGAGCAAGGTCATGAGTGTTTACCTCGCGAGTGCGGACGCAAATAATATACAATCGACGAATGACGCGGCACCTCTCGCGGGTACGATCGGCGATACGGTGCAGGCGCTCGAGTCCGTTCCCGTTCCGCAGCCGCTCGTCGCGTTTCACAAAGCGCTTCTCAAACTGCTTACTTACGAGAAGAACGATTTGAATCTTCTCGCGAACTCGAATGACGATCCTTTGAAAAATGCGATGATCGCGCAGGCGGAAGAAGCGAAATATAATCTCGCGATCAAAAATCTTACGAACGAAGCGAAAAAAGCGGAGGGCGGCATGCTCTCCGACGCGGGCGCAAAAAATCCCGGAGGCCTCGCCGAGGCGATCAATTATATTCTGGGCGTTCAGACGGCGCATGCGCAATTCGGTTTCGGCGGCATCGTCTTCGACCCGATCACGGAAGCGGAAACGACGGCGACCGTGGCGCAGATGATTCTGAATGTGGTGAACAGCATCTTGTTGCAAATATTGAAAAACCTGATCATCAATAATTTCCAGACCGCGGTCGTATCTTGGATTCAGGGCGGCGGCAAGCCTTCGTTCGTGTTGAATTGGAAAAATCTTTTCAGCAACGCGCTCAATCAAGGGGCGGGGTACGCAATCTCCCAAATCGTACCCGGGCTCTGTTCCCCCTTCCAAAACCTCATTCAATTACAGCTGAATTCTTATTATAGTGGTCTCGCTTATCCAACAAATACCTGTACCCTCCAGCAGGTCGTCGGCAATATCCAGAGTTTTTACAACAATTTTTCAAACGGCGGCTGGCTCGCGTACGGCGCGAGCGGCATCCCCAGCAACAACTACTACGGCAGTTTGTTTATCGCGAGCCAAATCGTGGGTCAGAAAGGAAACGAGGCGCAGAATGGGATTAAGGGGCGGTCCGGCGCCGGCCAAGGTTTCTCGGGGCAATATCTCTGCTCCAATGGCAGCGCGCCGTACCAGGGCGTCATCTGTCCGGATGGCAATGAGCCGCAGCCCACGACGCCGGGCGCCGCGGTCGCGAATTCGCTTTTCACGGGACTGGGCGCTCCGGAAAGCTTGATCGTGAACGCGACCGATATCACGGGTATCTTGGCCTCCTTCACGACGTCCGTCATTAATGCGTTGGTAACAAAAGGAACCGGTCTTCTCGGCGCGTATGTGAAAGGCATTTAATACAATGATATTTTTTCATCGACATAAAAAAATGTTTGCACGGGGCGCGGCGATATGCGCAATCGCGTTAGTGTTCTTTGCGATCGCGCCGAATGCGTTTGCACAAAGCGGCGTCGGTTCACTGCCGACGACCCCGGTGTCACCGTCGATCGTCGGTTTGCAGCCGGCGCTACCCACGGCGCCAGCCACGACCCCCAATAACACCGCAAACCAAAGCCTTCTCCAGTGTGCCCTCAATAGTGGCGGCAATTTAATCACTTGTCTACTGTTCGGTATTACGACGTTCATTGTTAGCGTAATCACTCTGTTTGTACAGGTTGGCGCATGGCTTACGCAACTCGCGCTCAATTTCAACGACACTATCGTGAATTCGCCGATCGTCCAGTCCGGCTGGAGTGTGGCGCTCTCGATCGCGAACCTCGGCTTCGTGTTGGGCATCATCGTGATCGCGATTGCGACGATTCTTCGCAACGAAACGTATGGCGTGAAGCAAATGCTCTGGAAGCTCATCGTCGCGGCGATCATGGTGAACTTCAGTCTCGTGATCGGCGGCGTCATCATCAATTTTGCCGGCCAGATGACGACGTATTTCATGGCGCCGTTCCCCGCGGGTGCCGGTGTCACTTGTACGGTAAGCGGCTGCGCCAACCAGGCATTCGTGACGAACCTTACAAATGCATTCAATCCGAACAAATTCAACTTGCCTCCCGCGACCGCCGCTTCGTCGGCAACCGGGGCGGGGAGCAGTGGGGGGAGTAGCGCTTGGAATACGTTCATCAATCTCGCGTATCAGGCGGCTAAGGTCATTTCACTTGTTCAGTTTGGTGGCATTGGTCTCCAAAACGCAAACACTGCCATAAGCTCTACGTTCATGGCAATCTTTGGGATGATTTTCTCCATCGCTTTCACAAGCGTCATCGCTTTTACGTTTCTCGCGCTTGCGGTGCTTTTGATGATCCGTTATGTCTATCTGTCCTTCCTTCTTATCCTTGCGCCCTTCGCCTGGCTGCTCTGGATCTTTCCCGGCTTTTCCGGAAATTTCAGAAAATGGTGGCAGCTTTTCATCCGCTGGTCCTTCTTTCCCGTGATTACGGTATTTTTCCTTTATCTCGCGATACTTACTCAGGCGAACAATGGCGCTTATGCCGGAAATGCCGCAGCAGCGGGAGCCACGGGAAGCAATGCCGCGCTAGCGGGAATAGTGGCACAGACGGGAGCGAGCCCCAGCACATTTCAGGCGATTCCCGGTGAACTGGTCGTCCTCGCCCTCGCGATCGGCGGGCTTTTCGCCGCGAATTCACTCTCGATCACGGGCGCGAACGTGGCGCTCGGGATGGTGAAGAGCGCCGGCACGGCCGTGCAGGGATATGCGGGCAA
>DATLTV010000020.1:0-3906 GCA_035533375.1 Minisyncoccota bacterium | reverse complement strand
GCGGACGCCGCCGAATGTATAGCCGGCGGGTTTTTGTTGTCCAGAAAAAGGAGCTTGGATCGTATACGGACCAGTCGCCATATTGTTATACGTCGCGCCGGTACCGGAACATGCCGAGAGCGATCCGTTGCAAGGATCCTGGGGCCCCGCCGGGAAATACCACGAAGCCGAAACGGGCGCGTTGTTCGTCGAGTCGACGGATTTGACCTGAATCGTACCCACGGGTGCAGACCCGGGGTTCACCGTCACCGAGCATGTTGCCGGGTTGCCGGTGCCATACGCGTCCGATACGGAAATGGCGTACGTCCCGGCGTTCGCAAAAGAAACGCTCGCCGGCGCGCTGCTGGAGGTGACAGAGCCGAAGCTCGGGCTCCCGCCGTTCACGGACCAATTGTAATATCCCGTGCCCCCATTTGCGGCGATAGACGTGCTGCCGCCGGCCGTGATAGTGGAACTGGAAAGAGAACAGGTGATAGCCGGCAAGCACGTGCCAATGTTCGCTCTATTACAAATGGTCATGCAAACATCGCCTTGTATTTGTACTCCGGTGTTGCAGAAGAGCTGGCGCGAGTCAGGCTTACAATAAGCGATTTGAGGATCGGCGCAAGTATACGCGAACGTGCCGTTGTCCACGCATGCATAGGAATCTTGCACAATCGTGCATACGCCGACATCAAGGCAGGTATTCGCATTGTCACAGTAGGCGGTGGCCCCTACCGCGACGCCCGAAGAAAGCAAAAAAACCATCCCGAAAAGCGCCGGGAATAAAAATTTGAATCTAAAAAATGATTTCACGAGTTTTAATGCTTTCTCCTATTATACCATTATACCATTATCGGCCGAGCGGAGTTGTAGATTAGCCGTTCCGGTTTTCGTTTACGAGGTTGAACTCGTTGCGAACACACCCTCAAGCCGCGTTGCCTGCGCGGCGTTCCCGAAAAACGAAGTGCCTCCGTCTTGGTTCTTATGGAATTTCACCTGCGGCAACGATGCGAATCTTATTTGAAAAATATCATGCCCGACACTCTCTGCGCTCGCAATAGGTGCCCGGTATCGATTATACTGATGGGATGACGAAAGAACGTTTTCACGCTCCGGAGCAGGAATCATCGGAAACGGAGAGATTTGTAATGGATGCCGCGAGCGAGCGGGCGGCGATACCCGAAAAAAACGAGGCGTAACGAAGTGGGGCGGAAAAAGGTCGGAAACCCTCCGCGATACGAGCGAATTTTGCGTACTTCTTCCGTCATCACGGAATCCCGCCGCAGCGGGACATCCGGGATCCACACAATATAAAATTAATTAACAAGGTATGGATCCCGGACAAATCGCGCGGCGATTTTCCGGGACGACACATGGAAACTCGCGCAAACTCCTGTTTGTAGGCCGGAGAAAACGATGGAAACGCGGCTTGAAACCTGCTTTTGAGATGGATTCTGCCTTAGTGCTGCACGAACACGCTGATCGTCGTACTTCCTATTATATTGTTATTGAGATCGGTCGCCTGGAACGTGATCGGGTAGATGTTCGTCGCGTTCCAGTTCCAGGCCGAGAAATCAATCCAGGCGTGCTTGTAGTTCTGGGTCACGGGATCGGTGTCGAGCGGGAAGAATGATCCGGTCGTCCCCGTGCGCCAGCCGATCGTATAGGAATTGATATCGAGGCCGCCGATTGCCGAACGAGTCTCCATAGTTCCGAAAACCGTGGCGTTATTCTCCGGCTGCAGCACGATCACGGGATACGTTTGCCCCGGCTGCGGAGGTCCGGAAGGCGACCCTACGTTAAATTGCAAAGCCCGATCCTTCCAGAAATACAGCTTGCTCCAATCGGTCGAGAAGACGCCCACCTTCACCGTATAAATACCCGAAGCGGCGGGAACCGCGATGTTCCATGTATTCGAAAACTGCTGATTCTGCACCAGACTTGCCGGCACGTCATTTTGTAAAATAAGCTTTCCCGAAGCGTCGATCACTTCCGTATCGATTTCCGCATTCAGATTTCCGCCGGTCACCGTTACCTGCGTGGTGATCGCGGAATTCCCGCCGCCGGTATTGAACTGCGTACTCGGCATGGTAGCGCCTACGACGAATGCAAGCGTGGCGGAAGCGCTGCCCGAAGAAACGGTAAATGTTTTCGCGTCATTATCCCAGAAATACAGCTTACTCCAGTCCGCCGAGAAAATGGCCTGCGTCAACGTATACGTTCCCGGAGCGGCTGCGGCCCTCGTGTTCCATATTTGAGTGAGCGGCTGGTTCGCGGCCAAATTCACCGGAACGGATTGCTGCGCCATTTTCACGCCGTTCGCATTGAAGATTTCCTGGTCGAATAATACATTCGAAAGATTCTGATTCGCGGTAACCGTTCCCGTGACCGTGAGAGGATCGCTCGTATTGTAGGAAGTTTTATCGGTCTGCGCGGAATCCGTAATTACCGGAGTTCCGCCGACTCCCCCGCCACTACCGCCGACCGTAACGGTCGCCGCCGCATTATTCCAGCCGTACAACTTCGTCCAATCGCTCGAGAAAAGACCTGTTTTTATCGTATAGGTGCCGGAAGCCGCGGGGAGAACGGCATTCCACAGCGAGCTTGCGGGAACATTCGCCGCAAGATTCAGCGGAACAACATTCTGCGAAATTTTCGACGCGCCCCAGATTTCGGTATCGAGATTCACATTCGTGAGATTCTGGTTTGCGGTAACGTTCGTCGTAACCTTCGCGGTCGCGCCGGGCGCATAGCTCTGCGCATCGGTCGTGGCACCGAGCGTAGCGGTCGTCGAAGTCGAATTTCCGCCGCCCGTATAGCAATAGCGATGGATGGCGCCCGTCGCGTAGAGATCATAGTAAAGGCAGCCGTCGGGCCCGGAATTGAGATTCACGATGTCGAATTTCGTTCCGATAAAGGGATCGAAGGTGCTCGTCGCAACCACATTGTCGTTCGCATCGAGCGTGAGGGTCGCGATCCAGCCGTTATTGAGATCGGCGTAAAAATAATCGTGCGCATAGCTTGCGGGAAACGCGAGGCCTTTGTTCACGTCGCCTCCCATAATCGCGGCCCCCTGGCCATTGTGGTTGTAAACATAGATCGGCGGCGTCACACCGTTGCAATTCGGGGTGCAATCGCCTTCGAACGTCGGCCAGCCGAAATTCGCCCCCTTCGCCGAACGTACGACTTTTTCCCAGGTGACCTCGCCCACGTCGCCGATAATTACGTCGCCTGTCGTGGGATCGACGTTGATGCGGAAAGGATTCCTGAACCCCGAAGACCAGATCGCGGGCTGCGCGCCCGACACGTTCACGAACGGATTGTCCGCCGGGATTGAGCCGTCAAGATTCAGCCGCACGAGTTTCCCGTCGAGCGAAGAAAGATCCTGCGCAACCATACCTTCGCCGTTCGAACCCATCGAGGCGTATAATTTCCCGTCGACGGGATCGTAGCGGATCGCGCCCGCGTTCAGGAATCCGCCCCAGGTTTCCGAATTTTCCAGAAACACCGCTTCACTGCTTTGGTCGATCGTGTCCCCCACGAACGTGAATCGGGAAATGCGCTCGTGGTTCGCCGCGGTCGTGTGAAGCACGTACACGTAATGATCGTTTGAAAAATTATTGTCGAGCGCGATACTCATGAGCCCGCGGTCGCCGCCGACGCTTATGCCCGATGTCGTCGACGCAAGCGAAAGCGCGGGTGTCGAAAGCAGCTGGCCGTTTTTATATACCAAAATTTGGCCGGCGATCTGCGCGATAAACATCCTGCCGTCGGGCGCGAACGCATAATCGACCGGATTCGTGAGTCCGGAAATGACCTTTTGATCGACGAAGCCCGCCGGAGGAGCCGCATGCGCCATATACGCCGCACCGCACGACACGACCACCGCAACACCAAACACCGCTCGCACTGCAGAATTTTTCA
>DATLTV010000019.1:0-8137 GCA_035533375.1 Minisyncoccota bacterium | reverse complement strand
TAAAGAAAAAGCCGTGGAGTGAGGCATCGATCTTCTCCGGGATCTCGGAAGCGATCCAGCGCTCCAAAATCCCCTTCTTTTCGATCGCGCCGTCGTCCTCTATGCGTGGCAGAGTCCGCACGGCGACGAGGAGAATCGCGCCGACCGAGAGCAGAAGAATGGTTGTGAGGAGAAACTGCAACATATTAGCTCGTAAGCTCGTAAGCTCGTAAGCTCGTAAGTCATCCGTTTTGTTGGAAATGACCTAAGAGCTTGGCGGGCGAATCGCTATTGTATGCGATTCGGCGCTTGCGAGCTGTGGAGCTTGATCTATATCTCTATCCTGTAGAACCGGCTGATCTTCACGTTCTCGCCGACTTTGCCGATCACTTCGCCCACGATATCTTTTACTTTCCTCGATTCATCCTTGATGTACGGCGCTTCGAGAAGCTCTTCGACGTTCCCGGCCGGCAGGGCAGCGATCTGCATCGCGAGCTCGTGCGCGAGCTTCTGAAACGGTTCCGAACGCACGACGAAATCGGTTTCCGCGCGCACTTCAAGAAGCACGCCGATGCGGCCGTTGTGGATGTAGGAATGCACCATGCCCGCGCCCGTTTCACGCCCGGCGCGCTTCTCCATTTTTGCAAGGCCGCGTTCCTGGATCAGTTTTTTCGCCGCTTCGAAATCTCCTTTCGCGTCCGTAAGCGCGCGTTTTGTGTCCATGACGCCCGCGCCCGTCATCTCGCGGAGCTTTTGAATGTCTTCCGCCGTAATTGCCATAGTTATGATTTCGCCGATGCTTTCGCTTCCTTCTCCTGCGCCGCTTTGAGGGCGGCGGCTTCCGCCGTTTTTTGCGCCGCTGCCGCTTTCGATGCCATCGCCTCGTCCATCGCCGTTTCGATCTTCTTCAAAAACCACTGGACGCTCCTGCGCGCGTTGTCATTGCCGGGCACGAGGAAATCCACCGTGTCGGGATCGGAATCGACGTTCGCGAAAGCGATGACCGGGATCTTCAAACGGTTCGCTTCCCGGACCGCGGTGCTGTGCAGATTCGGATCGACGACGACAAGCACGTCGGGCTCTTTCGTGAGATGCTCTAGGCCGCCGAAGATGATTGTGAGCCGCGCCAATTCCTTTTCGAGCATCAGTCGCTCTTTTTTCGTGTACTTATCGAGCGCGCCCGAGGCGAGATCGGTCCGCAGCTTTTTCATGTACTCGATCCGCTTCGAAACGATCTTGAAATTCGTGATCGTGCCGCCCGCCCAGCGGTTCGTGGCGTAAGGCATAGTGAACTTTTTCGCGAGCGCGGTTGTCGCATCCTCCGCCGCCGCCTGCATGCCGACGAAGAGAATGAGGCCGCCATTCTGAACTTTTTCCTTAAGGAACGCGACCGCCCGCTCGAGCCCTTCGGCGGTTTTCGCGAGATTCACGATCTCCATGCCGGCCCGGTTCGCGAGGACGTACGGCTTCATCTTCGGATTCGTCTTACTCTTTTTGCGGCCGTAAAAGACGCCCGCTTCGATCATTTCGCGCGAACCTTCCTCCGGATACGTGACCGCTTGATTTGCCGTGGTTTCTTCCGCCATTGTCATGAAAATATGCCCCGGGGCATATGTGAAAGAGTATAGACGAAAGAGATAAGCTCGTCAAATCAAGAAATGCGGAGAATGAATGGCGATCGCGCGGCAGTAACACCACCTATGTTATTATTCCTCCTCCCAGCATCTCTCCTTCTTCCGAATAGAATACCGCCGATTGGCCGGGCGCCACGAACTTCACCGGCTCATCGAAGATAAGCTTTATTCTTGATTCATTAATTATGATCATGGCTTTCCGGAGCGGTTGGCGATAACGGACGCGGGCGAACACCTCCGCCTTACCGGCTAATTCGTGCGAATTAGCCGGTAACGGATTGATCGCGTTGACTCCTGTGAGTTCGACCTCCTTCTTGTAGAGCGCGTCGTCCTCGCCGCCTTCGACAACGGTGAGCAGATTTTTCCGCACGTTTTTGTCGACGACATAATAGGGTTTCCCGCCGCCGATGCCGATGCCATGCCGCTGGCCGATCGTGTACGCATGCGCGCCGTCGTGCTCGCCGATCTTTTTGCCCGCCACAGTGACCACATCGCCGCGCTTCGCGGGAATGTACTCTTTGAGGAAATCGCCGATCGCGACCTGCCCCAAAAAACAGATCCCCTGCGAATCCTTCTTTTCCGCCGTCGGCAATCCCGCGCGCCGCGCGATCTCGCGCACTTCGGATTTCAAATAATCGCCGATCGGAAACAGGCAATGCGCGAGCTGTGCCTGCCCAAGCGTCCAGAGGAAATAGGATTGGTCTTTGTTCTTGTCTTTCGCAATTTTCAATTTCCAATTTTCAATTTTCAAATTACGTTCAGCGGCCGGCTCCAGGCGCACATAATGCCCCGTTGCGACAAAATCCGCTCCCAGTGCGCGCGCTTTCTCGAAAAAAAGCCCGAACTTGATCTCGCGGTTGCACATGACATCCGGATTCGGCGTCTCGCCCCGCGCATAGCCGTCGATCAGATACCGCACCACGCGCTCCTTATATTCATTTTCGAAATCCCAGACATAGAACGGGATTTGCAAATGCTCGGCAACGCGGCGCGCGTCTTCCGCGTCCCGGTCCTCACAGCCATCCACGTTATAGCAGCGCATGAAAACGCCGACCACCTCGTGGCCCGCATCGCGCAATAAGAGCGCCGTAACGGAGCTGTCCACCCCTCCCGACATGCCGACAAATACTTTTGCCATCGTCCATAGTATTGCATTAATTGGCGCCCCTTGACAAGATATAAGCAAATGCTAATATCTTTATATGTCTGATTTATGCAACGAGATCCAAAAATTCGGCAAAGGAATCGGCAACGCTTCGCGCTACCGCATCGTCGAGGCCCTGTTCGGCGGTCCCAAAACCGTAAACCAGCTTGTGCGGTCGGTGCACCTCACCCAGCCGGCCGTCTCCCAGCACCTCAAAACCCTCAAAGCGTGCGAGATCGTGAAGGACGAGCGGCACGGACAGGAAGTGCTCTATGAGCTGAACACGCGCTACGTCCTCGGCCTCCTCAAAGCGCTTTCGAGCGATGTCGGCCGAAAGCGAAAATCTAAAAATAAATTAATAACTTAAATTAACCATGGATTATTCAAAAAACGCATCGCAGGAAACCGTCGCGAAAACGATCGCGGCGCTCAATAAGAACAATTTTCACGCGGAGGCGGTCGCGGGGAAAGATGCCGCGCTCGCCCGCGTGAAGGAGCTGATCCCCGCCGGAGCCGAAGTCATGGCCGGCAGTTCAACCACGCTCGACCAGATCGGGTTCACCGATCTCCTTAAGTCCGGCGACCATCCGTGGAAAAATCTGAAAGCGCCCATCATGGCCGAAAAAGATCCGGCGGTGCAGGCAAAACTCCGTAAACAATCCGTTTTTTCGCAGTACTGGCTCGGCAGCGTCCATGCCGTGACGGAAGACGGCCGCGCGGTCACGGCATCCGCCTCGGGAAGCCAGCTCCCCGCTTACGCCTTCACGAGCCCAAACCTCATCTGGGTCGTGGGCACGCAAAAGATCGTCCCCACGCTCGAAGAAGCGCTCAAAAGAATCCACGAATACACCTTCCCGCTCGAAGACACGCGCATGAAAAGCGTAGGCGCTCCGGGAAGTAATCTCGCGAAAATACTCATTCAAAACAACGAACCTGCATACGCGAAAAGAAACATAACGCTGATCTTCGTGAACGAAAAATTGGGATTCTAGACGCGCTCGACGTAATCGCCTGTTTGCGTGTTGATCCGGATCGAATCACCTTCATTCACGAAGAGCGGCGCGTTCACTTTCGCCCCGCCTTCAAGCGTCACTACTTTCGTGCCGCCCTGCGCGGTATTTCCCTTGATCGACGGCGGCGCCTCGATCACCTTGAATTCCATTTTGATGGGCAGCGCTACTTTGATGACCTTGCCCTCGAAAACCATCGTTTCCACTTCGATATTAGGCTTCAAAAATTGCCCGGCATCCCCCAGGAGCTCTCCCGAGATCACGAAGCGGTTCGACGGATTCCCCTTTTCGTGGAACCAGTACTCATCGACGGCGTCCGCGCCGCGCCCTGGCTTTTTATAGATGAATGCCGCTTTTTTTCGCTCGATCTCCGCCTCTTCGAACGAATCCGACGGCTGGAAATTGCGATCCAAAACCTTCCCCGTGGTTAAATTGCGGATCTTTGTTTGCACCACGGCCTTCCGCTGTTGCATGCGCAAAAAATGCGACTCGACCACCTCCCAGGGATGGCCGTCCATGATAAAGAGTATTCCTTTGTTCAGGTCGGTGTACGCGAGCATAACGAATATTATGTTATACAAAAAAATCCCTTGGCGCAAGGCCGGGGATATGAAACGAAACTAAAGCCGGACTCTACTGTAATAATTTTATCTTCACCCGGCCAAAACAACGACCGCTCCGGTTTCCCGGAGCGGTCGTTGCGCTCGTTGACTAAAGAGCCAACGAGCTATTGGGCTCAAGAGCTCGCCTAGTACTCTTCCCTTCGCGGCGGCCGGTCGCCCATCGGGCGCGGGGCGCGGGTCGAACCTTCCGGTTCCTCGATCTTTAGATTCACGCGGGCGTTGTTCTTGATGCCCACGATCCTCAAAAGTCCGCGGATGGATTTCGCGGTCGAGCCCTGCCGTCCCACGACCTGCCCCATATCGAGCGGGTTCACGCGGAGCGAGAGCAAAACGCCCATCTCATCCACCTTGCGTTCCACTTTCACGTCATCCGGATGGTCTACGAGCGATTTCACGAGGTATTCCAGGAATTCCTGATCGGCTGTTGCCTTGGACATATGCTATGCGGTAATTTCCGTCTTTCCGTTTCGACCTTTTTCCGCCGGTTGTTGCCGGGCGATTGCATTGGTTCCTATTATACGCAAATTTAATATTCTGTCAAGAGCGGGTCGTCAAGCGATGCGATAAGCTTGCTCAATTGCCCTTCGGGCATGCCGAGTACGCTCAAACGCGCGATGTGTCCTTGCAGAATTTTTTTGCTCGATTCCGATTCATCGGTAACTCCCGGCTTCCCGCCTTGCTCCGCTTCCTCCTTCGCGATTTTCTTCCTTCGGTACATCAACGCATACGCTTCGCGCAAAATACGATCAATCTCTTCGCTTTTGCCGCGCGTTTCGGCGTCGCCGGCCAACGCTTCCAATTTTTTAGTTTTCATCGTGAAAACCGGGGTAAGGATCCGCCTATGCGGCGGTTTTGGGCTGTGCGGCCGGCTGTTCCGCGGGCGCCGCGCCCGCAGCGGGTTGCGCCGCAACTTCGGGCTTATTCATTTTCACCGCGATCTTTTTCCCGGAAGCAAGCTTGTGCGTCACGAGCAGATTCCAGACGCTCGCGGTAGGCTGCGCGCCGGTCTTGAGCCAATGCTCCACGCGTTCTTTTTTTGCGGAGAGTTGCTTCGTGCGCAGATCGTACGCGCCGAGGTCCTCGACGGGCGGCGCGCCCAGCTTCGAGCGGCGTTCGGCGACAACGAGCCGATAACTCGGCTGGTGCTTCTTTCCGATGCGCTGTAATTTGATGGCAAGCATGACATTTATAGTAAGCGAACGGCGGCAAAAGTCAAGAAACTCCGGTTATATAAAGAAGGAACGGTCAAAAACTGCAAATGGTAGCCCCTATCGAGGCGTACCTCGAACTTTCGGACAACTACTGAACAAGCTGCTGGCATATTTCCAGGAAGCTCCTCTCGCCGAATTAGACGAATCGTTTGCGCCGCCGAAAAGCCCGCCGAAGAGACCCGAAACGCCCCGTTCCGCACGAGGAACTTTTATGCGAGCCCCTTCCGCCAAGAAAAATTCCTTCGGGGAACCGCAGATCTCCTGTTGAGTGGTGCCGATCCTTCTATATTATGGATTCTATCCCGCGTGAAAAGACGAGCGGATTTGCCGTGGGCGGCAAGTCGCGAAGTTGATCGTCGAGTACGTACCGGAAGCAGTAGTGCTCACACAGCCGAACACTGCTGAATCAAAACGGAGCATCGACAGGAGAGCTTGAGATATCTCCGGGAGAAGCGCGATCAATACAAAAACTCCGGGTACGGCGATGACGGAAAGAACACCTAGTAATTTACTTAGCCGAATCATTGATATCTAACTATAACAAACAAATTGAGTGCGCAGGAGTGGACGATCTTTGGACTCTAAATGTGGTGAAATAACCCTTGATTAAGGAACGAGCGGGGCACACGGACTGTGAGTTTTACAATATTCAAGGGCTTTCATTTCGGCTTGGTTAGTAAAATTTGGATTGTAGGGGGAAGGAAGACACGCCTGGAGGTTGATAATACAGTTAAACGGCAGACGCCCTCCTGCCGTTATCTCTAAAACGAAGAACGCAGCGATTGTCACGATACCTACGGCGATACCCCAACAAGCAATCCGCGCCCGTGTTTTCCGATAAGCAATAATGCCCATTACGATCCCGAGAACGGCCAATATCAAGCCCGGCAGTATCCAACGGACTAATCCGGTGCGTAGAACTGGATCAATAGATTGCAAGAAAATGCCCGAAAAAGATCCGCAGAGTGCAACGGTGGAAAGTAGCCCGAAAATAATACTCAAACGCGTAAGCCAATGTTTCATTGAATTTAATTATACCAAACGGCCCTGTTGGAACGCCGTGACAGTTTTGATCGTCGCTCATATTAGTTAGGTCCAATGTGATTTGCCTTGATTCCTACTCTCCGCTACGACGAAGTCAAAGGTCGATCACCACGTGATTCAACAGCATGCATCGCTACTTTATCTATTGCAGGAAATCCACCGAAAACGAGGATCACCAAGCGATCTCCCTTGAATCCCAGTACCGGGAACTGATGCGGTTCGCCGAAGAACATGCCCTTCCCGTCGTGGAAGTTCTCTCGGAAAGTAAAAGTGCGCGGACGCCCGGCCGACAGGTGTTCGCTGAACTTCTGCGGCGTATTGCGCGAGGCGAAGCCAACGGTATCATTGCCTGGCACCCTGACCGGCTGACCCGTAATGCCGTAGACGGCGGCCAGATCATCCACTACCTCGATACGGGGAAGCTCGTGGATCTCCGTTTCCCCACATTCACCTTCGAGAACAGTCCGCAGGGCAAATTCATGCTCATGATCATGTTCGGCCATTCGAAATACGGAGTCGATACCCTGAGCGAACACGTGAAGCGTGGCAACCGCACGAAGCGCGAACTTGGCTGGTTTCCGGGCCGAGCCCCTATTGGATACCTGAACACTCGCTCTGACCTAGGAACGAAAATCATCACGCGTGACCCTGAGCGATTTCCGATCATGAAAAAAGTCTGGGAACTATTTCTCACTGGCAAATATTCAGGCACCGAGCTTCTCGCCCTCGCATCACGACAGTTCGGTCTTCGTACGAGGCGCACATGGCGTACTGGCGGAACCCTACTGAGCAAACCAGCGCTCTATCGCGTCTTGAGGAATCCGTTCTACACCGGGCATATCATCTTCAAGGAGAACTGGCATCCAGCGAACCATGAGCCGATGGTTTCAGTAGCAGACTTCAACAAGGCGCAACGATTGCTTCGGGGAACCCGCTTGCGTCCGCGGCGCTATCGATTCGCGTACAGCGGATTGATCCGTTGCGGGAACTGTTCGGCGTCCATAACGGCTGAGCAAAAGACAAATCGATACGGGACGACGTACATCTATTATCGTTGCACGCATAGCAGGCCGGCTGTCCATTGCCGGGAAGGCGCGATTGAAGAGCGGGAACTGGAACGACAAATTATCGTTTTCTTCGCTGATCAAGGCAGGGAAACAACACTTCTGCATCGGGAAGGAATCCGATATCTCCTGGCTTCACGCGCCCAGTCTGTCACGCTGCAGGCCAAACGCATACGGATTGAACTCAAACAACCTAATTAAAACGTATGTTTGGAGAAGTCCGATTCTCCTTAGGTCATCATCTGTTTCGCTCTCGAACCTTGCGCGCAAGAAACAAAAAACATCGATTTCTCGATGTTTTTTGAGGTATGCGATATTGCCGCAAGCGGCAAGTTTCCGTAGCCCCAAGGAGAATCGGACTCCTGTTTGGCGGATGAGAACCGCCTGTCCTAGCCACTAGACGATGGGGCCGTCGGTAAGAAGATTGT
>DATLTV010000018.1:0-23511 GCA_035533375.1 Minisyncoccota bacterium | reverse complement strand
ATCACCACGAATCCCGAGCAGAAGAAACCATCTCCGAAGTCGCTCCTCGCGAAGCGAGCGCTCTTCGCTGTTTTGGGCGTGCTCTGCGTTGTGGTTGTGATCCGCGAACATAATCTTTTTGCGTCGCTCACGATTGCCGGTATGGTCTTTGCCGCCGATGTCGGTTTCTCGCTTTTGCGCCGTTCCCGCAACACTTCGAACACCACGTATCATATCGTCGCATCGCTCGCGTACAGCAGTATCTGGTATGCGCTCTGGGGGCATTTGTCGCTGAAGGGCCTGCCGGTCGCGCTTTTCGCGCCGTACTGCTTCGGTTCCGTTTCCGGAGCCTTGTTCGGCCAGCATGCATCGCAATGGTTCGAGCGCAAGATCGGGGCGACCGCCGATGCCCATCTTTCGGCGAATACGAAAGACATGATTCCCTGGAAGGCCATCGCATTTCTTACGGCGGTCATCGTCACGTTCGCGTGCTTCGCAAAAAATCCCTCGTTTCTTCTGCTTTTGGCGGGGCTTTCCGGAGCCCAGCAGATTGCGTTCTCGCTCGTGAGCCGCTCGAGGAATCGGATAAATATGACCTATCACGTTCTCGCGTCCTGTTTTTCGAATTCAATCTGGTTCCTTACGTTTCGCGAGCTGCAAGTGAAACAGTGGACTCCCGATCTCTATATTCCGTACGCCGCGGGCGCCGCCATCGGTTCCGTTACGGGCGTCGTCTCTTCTATGGCGATTGAAAAGAAATTGCATGTTACTTCCGAAGCATGATGTTCCCCGAAGCCGCTCTCTCACGGAGCGGCTTTTTTATTTATTTCGTCGGCTTTCGTTGCATTTTCTGCGATCGCAGAAAATGCAATGTTTTTCGGTTCGTTTTTGACCGCACCCGTTTTTCCCGCTACAATTCCATTCATGCGGACCGGCACGCGGAAGCTTCAGCGAAGGCGGGTATGGTTCAGTGGCAGAACGCGACCTGCGCACCCGGCGCGCAGCGCTCTGCGGAGCGATGCTATAAAAACCAGCAGCAAAATGCGAAGGAATGCGGGATTAGTATAGTGGCAGTACATATCCTTCCCAAGGATAGGGCGCCGGTTCGATTCCGGTATCCCGCTCAAACGCATTTTCGCATTTTGCCGCCGGAGGGGTTGAGACACGGGTTCGATTCCCGTTACCCGCTCGCAAGAATCAGCTCAATAAAACCGCGGGTGTTTTTTGACGGACAAGCGGAAGTTTGAACTTCCGGCGAAAAAGTTGACTTATCATTCGATTTCTTTTATACTGTAGCCGGATTCTTGAAATCCGAATAAGTCCGAAAATGGAGGAATTCGAATGGACATTTTGAAAGCGGTAGCGGAAGACGTCGAGCAATATAAACGGCTTTGCAAAAGGTTTAATGTGAAGAAGAGGCCGGAAGGTGTCTACGATGGACATCGAAAAGAACTCCTCGGCCGCGAGCGAAGAGAGGAAGATGCGATGGGAAAGCGTGCCGCGAAGGCGTTCCGCGATCATGCGCACGAGATCTCGCAGATCATCACCGGAGAAAATGATGATGGCGAATTGGTGATCGCGGTTTACGCGACGAGCGATAAGAGTGCTGACGGCCGACGGCTCAAGGAAGCGCTTCCGAAAACATTTGAAGGACGCCAGGTCGTGGTACAAACGCGCTATGGCGGCATGCCGCTGTAATCCGACGAGGAGCAAGATGCTCCTCGTTTTTTTATTTTTTTGAGTAATCCGATCTTTCCGATATCATCCGGATGATATCTCGATTTTCACGACTCCCGTAATAAAATCCACGTAAAACGGGTTTTAACGTCATCCCTGGCCCGCTCCGCAAGAAAAATCTTCTCGCTCCGCGCCGTTTTTATTCCTTCGACGCAAACAGTACCGTTCTGTTCACGAAAAATTCATTTACATTTGCGAAAAAGAGAAAATGCCGAGAACCCATCTCAAAAGTATGCTTCAAGCCGCGTTTCCGACCTTTTCCCAATCCCGCAAGGCTTGCCGCGAAAGCCGTACCCTTGCGGTACGGCGACAAGGCGTAACGCAGCGGGGCGGGAAAAGGTCGGAAACCCTCCGGGATACGGCGGATTTCGTCCGATTGCTTTGTCGCTGCGGGACTCGGCGTACCGCAGAGGGTACATCTTCGCCCTTACTTCGCGCACCGAACGAAATCCGCCGGTATCGCGGCTGAAGATACTTTCGAGATGGATTCTATGTTGACCATCGCGCAATGGATTGTCACCGCCGCCGCATTTGTTCTGTTTGCCGTGGCATACATCGGGCACAAGCTTTCGTAGAGCCCATCATGAAATTACCGCGCGACTGCGGTATTTGTGATGGGTTCTGGGCGCGCTCCGGTTTCTCGCGGGCCGAGACGGCTTCTCGGCCCGAAGGGAGTATACTATAGAGTATGCCCTCAAAGCTTGCGGAGGAATTTTTAGGAAAATACCGGGCCTATCTCGCGGAACGCGAGGCCGGGGAGTTCAAGGACGCCCCGAAGATACACGTCGACGAGATCGCCTCGAAGGTCGCCGCTTTTTACGAGAAGACGCGGAATATCATCGATTATCGCGAGGAGCATCTGTTGCGCAAAAACACGATCGAGCGGGCGCTACGGCGGCGCATCTTTCTGAAGGAAATCAACGCCAAATTCGCCGAACCGCTCGTGAAAGAACTTATCCGCTCCGGGCACCTGCCGAACGATTCCGTGCCGGAAGCGAAAATTCCCGAGGTCCAAAAAATAATCGATAATCTCATCTATCTTCTCGGGCACGACGCGTTCAAAGACGAACGCGAGAAAGAGACCGTTTCGCGCTGGCTCATCGCGATCTCCGGCGCGGCGATCGAAGAAGAACTGTTCCCGCGCGACAAGGAGCGCATGCTCTCGGACGCGATGTTTGCGGCGCTCAAAGCCGGCATTGTTGTCCGCAATGCCGCGCCCTCCGAGCAGGAAATAAATATACAGCTTTTCATCGCGATCCAGCGCGCTCTTTTCCGCCCCGACAACGTCCAGCTGGAGTATCGGTTCCTGCGCTTCGCCTATCCCGAGTGGGGGAAGATGGACGCGGCAGCGCTCGAGGAAACGGCGCGAAATCTCGCTTCGCTCAAAACCAGTCTCGGGCATTTTTTCAAATATCCGCTCGCGCCGCAATTCCAGCGGCTCGCGAACAGGGAAAAAACAGTTTTTCTCATTTTCGGCGATGTGATGACGGGCGCCTCCGCGGCGTCGGCGCTCGCGGACCCGGATCGGCTTGCGTCCGAGACGAAATTCTTTTACGACCGGCGCTACGGCAAGGCCCGCGCGGGGCTGCGCAAACTCGCATTCTTGAGCGTCGTCTCGTTCCTCATTTCAAAACTGCTTGTCGCTTTCGCGATCGAAGTGCCGCTCGACAAATACCTTTCACATTCGTTTTCCTTCGTGAGCGTCGGCGTGAATATCCTTTTCCCGCCGCTGCTCATGCTTATGATAGTGGCCTACATCCGCCTGCCGTCGTCCGCGAATTACGATCTCGTCGCGGCGGAGGTCGCGAAGCTCGTGCGGTCCGATGAACCGAAAAAATACGTGGTGGCGGCACCCACGAAGCGCGGTGCGGCGACGGTCACGGCGGTCTGGCTCGCCTATCTCGTGACGCTTGCCGCGATCCTCTATGGCCTCGTGAAATTTCTGCTTTGGATCTATTTCAGCCCGGCAAGCATTGTGATCTTCGCGCTCTTCACCTCGATGGTTATCGCGACCGGCGTGCGCGTGAATAATCGTGCGAAAGAAATGAGCCTGGAAAAGGAAAAGGCGAGCATGTGGAGTTTCGTCCTCGACCTCGTGATAGTCCCTTTCATGGCCATCGGCAGGTGGACCATCTCGGGGCTTTCGAAATTCAATGTCCTCGTGATCGTATTCAACTTCCTCCTCGAACTTCCCCTGCAACTCTTCGTGGAATTCCTGGAAAACTTCCGCGGATTCATCAGATCAAAAAAGGAGGAAGAGGCGAACTAGAGTCCATTCAAAAATACCTTCGGGTGCCCGCTTTGGCGAAGACGCGGGCATGTGTTTATTTCGTCATCCCGGAAAATCGCCGCGCGATTTGTCCGGGATTCATACTTTTAAAATCATTTCAATAAGTATGGATCCCGGATATCCCGCTGAGGCGGGATTCCGGGATGACACCTGAAGTTCGCACAAACTTCTGTTCATAGGATCGGGAAAACGGCAGAAACGCTGCTAGCAGGTATTTTAAAGGTGGGTTCTGTGTTGCGTCCTGATTCTGTTACAATTACCGTATGCGCCACCGGCAGAATTTGCGGCAGAGTTTCGAAAGCGCGTTCCGCGGCGTGGGTTACGTCCTTCGGGAACGGAATTTTGTCGTACAGATCGTGATCGGCGCCATCGCAATCGCAGCGTCGTTCTTTTTGTATCTCGATCGCGACGCGAAGATAGTCATTTTTGTCGTGGCGGCGCTCGTCCTCGGCGCCGAGATGGTGAATTCCGCAATCGAGCGGCTACTCGACCGCCTGGCGCCGGAGCGCGATCTCGCGGTCGCGGAGATCAAAGAGATCCTTGCGGGCGCCGTGCTCCTTTTCGCGATTCTCTCAATCGTCGTGGGAATCGTCGTTTTCGGTCCGAGCATATGGTCGATAGTATAAGCATTGAATCATGAAGCCAACTCATTTTCGGGGAAAACTCCGCAACAAGCTGTTTGTAGTCATCGCGATCGTGAGCGTCGTACCGATTGTTTTTGTGGGAGCGCTTTCGTGGTTCAGCCTTACCGCTTCGCATCGCGTGGATGTGGCGAATCTCGAAGACGCGCTTTTGGCGGAAAAGCTCAATGAAGTGCGGGGTACGCTGCAAGGCCTTGTGGCCGAGCTCCAGCCGAACGTGATCGCGAACAATGCGCAGGCGATCGAGGCGACCGGTCCGATTCTCCTTGCGCAGGTCTTTGCCGCAGGAAAGCAGTTCGGTTTGCAGTCGGTATCGCTCGTGGGGCTCGACGGCAGGGAAGTCGGAAGCATAAGCGCCGCCTATCCGCAGGGCGCTCCCACGAGTACGTTTGCGGACATGAGTGCCGCTTCGTGGTTCGCGGACGTGCGCGGCGGAAAAGCGTACGTGAGCGACGAAGTGGATTTTTCGGGGTCGGACCCCGCGATCACCATCGCGGCGCCCGTGAAGAACCAGAGCGGATCGGCCGCGTTCATCCTCACGGGAACATTCGCCCTTTCGGCGGTCGAAGGTGCGATCCGCGATGCCGTGCTCGGCGATACGGGCTATCTCTATTTAGTGGACCGGAACGGAAAAGTGATCGCTTCGAGCGTGAACGGTCCGGCGCAGACGGCCGACGTGAGCGGCATGGGGATCGTAAAGGAAGTCATCCAAGGCAAGGATTTTTCGGGGTCGGACGGACAAACGCGTTACGTCAATTTTATGGGCAATCCGGTCGTGGCCGCAGGCAGGTTCGTTCCGCAGTTCGGATGGGGTATTCTCGCGGAGTGGCCGGCACACGAGGCCGACGCGAGTGTGAACGATATTCTTTATAAAGATCTGATCGTTCTCGGCGCCGCGATTGCCGCGGTCATCGCCGCGGGCATTCTGCTTGCGAATCTCATTGTGCGTCCGGTGCGCACGCTCGAACGGGGGACGGAGCTCGTCGCCGAAGGGAAGTTCGATACGGAAGTGAAGATCGGAACACATGACGAACTGGAAGAACTGGGTGCCGCGTTCAACAGCATGACCGCGGGCCTGAAGCGCCTCGAAGAACTCAAAAATGAATTCGTTTTCATCGCCGCGCATGAATTGCGCACGCCCGTCGCCGCGATGAAAGGATATCTCACGCTCATTCTCCAGGGGCTCGCGGGAACAGTCGACGATACGGCGAAAGCGTTCATCGAAAAAGTGGTGAAGTCGAACGACCGGCTGGCCCAGCTCGTGAACGATTTGCTTGAAGTGTCCCGCTCGGAGAACGGCAAGCTCGTCATCAAAGTCGCGCCGACGGATATCGCGGAGCCGATCAAGAGCGTGCTTTCGGAATTGCAGTCCCTCGCGGACAAGGCGCAGGTGCGGATGGTCTACGAACCTCCCGCGAATCTGCCGAGGGCACTCGCCGACGCCGATCGCTTGAAAGAAGTGACGATGAATCTCGTGGGGAACGCGATCAAATACATGGGGCACCCTGGCACTATAACAATTGCTAATGAGCTAACCGCTAACGAGCTTATTACTCACGTTTCGGACACCGGCCTTGGCATTTCAAAAGAAGCGCAGGCGAAGCTCTTCGAAAAATTTTATCGCGTGCAGACCGATTACACGAAGGATATCCAGGGCACCGGCCTGGGGCTGTTTATCGTGAAAGAAATAATAGAAAAGATGAATGGAAAGATTTGGGTGGGGTCGGAAGAAGGCAGAGGCTCTGTGTTTATTTTCAGTTTGCCTATTGCAAGATCTTGATATTGTAGACCACCCGAATCTTTCCGTTCATCTTTCCCGCATCCCGTCATCCCGATCCTCGCCTTCGCGGGTTCCGACTCCGGTCAGGATCCACGCTCCCGGACGTCATATTCCGGATCTAAAGCGTGGATCCCGGGCCAAGCCCGGGACGACAAAGACGTTCAGGATGACGGGAAGAGTTCCGGGTTTTTACGGAAGCGTGGATTTGTCATCCCGACGCAAGACAGGGTCTCTTTTTTGAACATTGCCTGCCGGCTTTCTCGGAGGTATACTCGTTTGCAGTGTGTGGCGGGAGAGTGCGATATGGCAATCAAGGAAGAGAAGGTGAAAGTGCAAAGCGCGCCGGAACAACGACTCGAAAGAATGCCCTTCCCGCGCGACTTGCTCGCGGGCGTGTGCGCCGGAATTGCCTATCATTTCGGTCTGCCCACGAAATTCGTACGATGGCTGTTCACCGCCTTTGTGTGCGGAGGAACCACGGTGTTTATATGTGCCTGGTGGGAGCACGAACTGCTCTGGGCGTTCATCGGCCTCGCGTCTACAGGAGCGAGCGTAGGCGTGTATGGTTTGTTTTGGAAAAGATTCGGACAGTTCGAGCGCGTGCCGGGGGATTTTTCGAAAGTGACCGGCGACGGCGACCTCTACCCGTGCGGTGAGAAATGGCTTAAAGAGTTATCGCGCCGCAGGAGAAACGAATATGAATAGAACCCGTCTCAAAAATACCGCCAGCCCCGATACTGGCGATCTTTTTATTCCTCAATAAAAAAGAAGGCGGTTGGCCTTCTTCAAGCAAGCTCGATCTCGAACGCGATGTATTTTTCCGTGGCGCCGAGCGTTTTCAGGTTTTCTGCTTTTGCTTCTTGTACGGTTTTTGCCCGCGGCTCGATCTTTTTGAAATCGATGAAGCGGAAGATATCATTGAGCGAAGCGGTGAGGACGGAGCCGATCGTGCCTTCGAGGCGTTCGCCGCTGTAGCCGCAGCTTACGGTGACGTGGCGTCCCGGGCGGACGTTTTTCTCGGTCCATTGGCGTTCTCTGCGCCGCAGTTCGTATGTTTTACCGTATAGTTTGAAATCGAGGAATGGTTCTTTCGCGAGCGGTACAAAAACGCGGTCCATGAGCCCCTCCAGGATTCGGAAGTGGTTGCGCTGAGCCAATGGTAGCAAGGCGGCACTTTTACCGTCAAGCACGGTTCGTGCCCCGATTATGCACATTTTCCATTGCAAAATGCCTGCGGCGCGGTTTACAATCAAATCAATTGAATGGCAGGATCAACCACCGAAGCGATAAAAGAAAAATTGGATATCGTGGATTTTCTCCGCGGCTATTTGGAGGTCCAGCCGGCGGGAAAAAACTTCAAAGCGCGGTGCCCGTTCCACAAGGAAAAGACGCCGTCCTTTATGATCTCGCCCGACCGGCAGTCATGGCATTGTTTTGGTTGCGGCATCGGTGGCGACGCGTTCGCTTTTCTCATGCGCTACGAGAATATCGAGTTCGGCGAAGCGCTGCGCATCTTAGCGGAGAAAACCGGCGTGGAATTGCGGCGTCTTGATCCCGCCGAGCATAAATTCACCGGCCTGCTCTATGAATTGAATGAAAAGGCGAAAGATTTTTTCAAAAAGTCCCTCGCGAGCGCCCCGGTCGTGAAGAAGTATCTCGCGGAGCGCGGCCTTGCGCCCGAAACCATTGAAGAGTTCGAGCTTGGCTGGGCGCCGAACGAATCGGAGGCCCTTTCGATGCAGCTCCTTACCGAGCGCTATGCGCCGGAGGACATCATGCGCGCCGGCCTCGCGCTCAAGAGCGAACGCGGCATGATGTTCGACCGTTTTCGCGGCCGCATCATGTTCCCGATTCACAACCATTTCGGCCGCGTCGTCGGATTCACGGGCCGCGTACTTCCGCAATTCGAAGGCCCGGAGGTCGGCAAATATGTGAACAGCCCCGAAACGCCGATCTTCAACAAATCGAAATTGCTCTACGGATTTTGGAAAAGCAAAAACGCCATCCGCGAAGCGGGTGCGGCTTTCCTCGTGGAAGGCCAGATGGATTTTTTGATGAGCTATCAAGCGGGCGTGCGGAACGCCGTCGCGAGTTCGGGGACGGCGCTTACCGCCGACCATCTCCGCGTGCTGCGCCGCCTCGCGGACGAAGTGATCTTGAGTTTCGATTCCGATGCCGCGGGCGCCGCGGCCGCGGAGCGCGCGATCGATCTTGCCGAAGCGAACGACCTCGGCGTAAAAGTGGTTTCGTTCGGCGTGTACAAGGATCCTGCGGAAGCCGTACAAGCCGGGCCGGACGTGCTTGCGGAGGCCGTGAAAAAAGCGGTTCCCGCGCCGCGCTTTTATTTCGACAAATATCTTTCGGGAACGGAAGCGGCGGATTATGCGGGCCGGAGCGGGCTTAAAAATCTTCGTATCGTGATTTCGAAGCTCAAGAATATCGCAAGCGCCGTCGCGCGCGATTTCTGGTTCAAAGAACTCGCGAAGCGTACGGGCATTGATGAACAGATCCTTTTTGAAGAGGCAAGCCGGGTGGAACCTGCGAAACGGGACGCGAAACTTCCCGCCGCCGAGGACGATGCGCGGGAAGCCGTGGCGAACAAATTATCTTCGCGAAAAGAACTGCTGAGCGAAGAGCTTCTGCGCGCCGCCGCCGCAAAAAACGATTTTGCCATCGTGGGCGCCGTCGCGCCGTATCTCGCGGCAACGTACGCGCCCGTTTTTGAAGCGCTGCGGCGCGGCGAGAAAAAAATGAAAGATCCCACGCAGGACGAGCTCATGCATTTCATCGTACTCGGCGCGGCCGAGCTCACCGCTCCGGAGATCGAGACCGTGAAGCAGGAACTTTCGAAGGAGTATCTGAAGGAGCGGCGGCAGGTACTCACGGTGGCCGTGAAGCGCGCCGAATCGAAAGGCGACGATGCCGCGCTCGAAAAAGCGCTCAAGGAGTTGAGCGGGTTGCCGGTTGCGGCGGAGAGTTAATTGTTTTCGGAATCGTTGTCGTCCTGAGCCTCGTATCGCGGGGGATGACGGCTGTCATTACAGCTTCATCTTGAAATCACTGTAGTTTCATTATATAGTGGGGGAACACGATATGACCAAGAAAAAGACCAAAAAAGCGCATAAGCCGAAAAAAGCATTGAAGGGAAAAAAGAAGCCCGTCAAGGCGGGAAAGGGTAAAGGCCAGAAGATCTCGAAAGAGAGCGAAGACGCGATTCGCGAGCTTCTTCTGCGCGGCAAGCCGCGGGGATTTGTGACCGACAACGAGATTCTGTACGCGTTCCCGAAGATCGAGGATGATGTGACGCTCCTCGACGAGATTTACGGTCGTCTTGAAAAAGAGGGAATCAAAGTGATCGAGACGAGCGCGCTCATCGATTTTTCAAAAGAAGAGCTCGCGCAGAAAGAGATCGACGATGCGCTTGCGATGGAGGGCGAAGTGCCGGACGCCGTGCAGATGTATCTGAAGGAGATCGGCAAGACGCCGCTGCTCACGAAGGCCGAGGAGCGCGATCTCGCGAAACGCGCGGAAAAAAGCGACGAGGACGCGCGGCAGAAGCTCATGAAAGCGAACCTCCGGCTTGTCGTTTCGATCGCGAAGCGCTACGTGAACCGCACGCCGCATCTTTCGATCCTCGACCTCATCCAGGAAGGGAATATCGGCCTCTCGCGCGCGGTCGAAAAGTTCGACTATCGCAAAGGCTTCAAGTTTTCGACCTACGCCACCTGGTGGATTCGCCAGGCGATCACGCGCGCTTTGGCCGACCAGTCGCGCACCGTGCGCATCCCGGTGCACATGGTGGAGACGATCTCGAAGTACACGCAGGCGCGCCGCCAGCTCATCCAGGAACTCGGGCGCGATCCGCTTGCCGAGGAGATCGCCGCCGAGATGGGGATGGACGTCGAAAAAGTCCGCCACATCCAGAAGATTTCCCAGGAGGTGCTCTCGATCGAAACGCCGATCGGCGACGAAGAAGATTCGACGCTCTCGGACTTTATTCCCGACGAGCGCAACTCCACGCCCGCACAGCTCGCCGCGCACGCCCTGCTTCGCGACCTCATCAAGGAGATTCTCATCGATCTTTCCGAGCGCGAGCAGCGGATTTTGAAGATGCGGTTCGGGCTCGAGGACGGCGTGAACCACACGCTCGAAGAAGTGGGAAAAGCGTTCGGCGTCACGCGCGAGCGTATCCGTCAGATTGAAGCGAAAGCGCTCGAACGCATCCGCGAGCACGGCAAAGCGAAAGCGCTCGAAGGATTCGAGAATCTGACATAAAAATTGCCCATCACAATGGGCAATTTTTATGTTATCCCGGCGAAGACCGGGATCCGTGCTTCCAACCCTATTCGTGTTCTCCTGGAAATTGACTCGCATCGCGGACGGAGGTATCTTGAAATAAGTTTTTATCGTTTTATCGGAAGGAGCATACATGTTCGACGATCTGCTTTCGAAAGTTTGTCAAAATCGACAGGAAGACTTCAGGCATTTGGTTGACAAAGGCGAACTGGCCCGGGAATTTGCCGGGCATGTAAAAGTTTGCGCGGTATGCAACGATGCCGTGGAAGAAGCGTTTGTGCGAAGCGCGAATGCTTTCGAAGCACTTGCGCGGGAGCTCGCGCATCCGGAAGTCGCGTCTGCGCCTTCTTCTGTTTAGATTCATCTGGTTTCCGGGGCTGCTATCATGCAGCCCTTTTTGTGATTGAACTATCGCGCATGATTGACGAGATCTCGATTTCGGTGTTATTTTTCCATTAGCGAAAGACGTTGCGAATTTGCGGGAGAAAGAGAGGAATTGTGTTTATCGCGATCACCGTTGCGCTTGTTCTGATTTCCGTTGTACTTCACGAACTCGGCCATGCGTTTGCCATGCGGTCCAAGGGGATCGATATTGAAGCGATCGGTTTGGGTCTCGGGCCCGCCATCGCCACTTTCGGGCCGTTTCGGTGCCGCTTTGGGAGCGCGACGACATTTTCGCTCCGCCTGCTTCCGATCGGCGCCTACGTGAAACCGAGCGGCGAGGGCCAGAGAGAATTTAAAAACCTTTCGTATTCGGATAAGGCGCATATCCTCGGAGCCGGCGTGCTCGCGAATTGCGGTTTTGCTTTTCTGCTTGTCATGCTCCTGGATTTCACTCATCCCCGCCTTTTTTCGAACGCGTTCATGCTCAAACTCGCGCTCGTATCGGGCGTGGGAACGATATTGCTCCGGTTCGGCAGAAAATTCATCGTGCCGCTTGCGGGTTGCGCCTTGCTTGGCGAGACGGTATTTGCCATGATAACCGCCGGTCCGAAAGGAGCGGTCATGGGACCGGTGGCTTTGGGAAGTTTTGTCGCCCAAAATGCGCTGGGTTTACCGCAGGCGGTCCTTATAGCGGCCGTCATTTCCCTGGCTCTCTGCCTTACTAATATGCTTCCGATCTGGCCTTTCGATGGCGGCCTCACGGTCCGGGCCCTTATAGTGAAAGTGATGCCCCGGCTCACGCCCGCATATGACCTTCTCGCCGTCCCGGGGTTCATGGCTTTGATCGCATGCGTCGTCCTTTCCGAATTTTCGAAAAGATGAACTTGCATATCCGATTCCCGGCCCGCAGAAAGACCTGCGGGTCGTTTTTTATCGCTGCATAGCGCCCCTTGCTCGATCAAATGGGAGAAACGGTTTTATTGCGTGAAAACATAATCGGCGGATTTTGCCTGTGCATTGACGAAAATTTTCCCCCGAAGTACAATGCCAATCAGCGATTGAACAAGGAGGGGTGCAGCGATGAAAAGATATGGGATGCTGTTCGCGGTTTGTTTGACTCTGTTCTCCATAGCCGGGTGCGGGTCTTCGAACGCCGCGGATAACAACGTTGTCGTTCATTTTCACGACGAAACGATAACCGGGGCATCGATTCGTGGATCCACTCTGATCCTCAAAAGAAAGCTTCAGGTTCCGGCATGGGCCGAAGCCGGCACCGACGAAACAAATGACGAGGTGTGGGTTAGCTTGGACCGCGTGGCCGTTAAAGTCGATTCCATGACCTGTCCGGTCAGCCGTTCCGCCACGGAGATGCGTGATTGCGTCAAGTTCGATGGTCTCGCCGACTACGATCCAATTGATGGAGGATTAAAGAGTATGAGCGTCGACCACGTCACGATAAAAGTTTCGAACCGGAAGCTTTACGACAAATGGATGAAGGCGATCGAACAAGCCAGGGAAAAAAGCATGGTGCCGATGATACAACAGTAAGGCAGGTTTTGCCCCGCATGAATATGCGGGGCTTTTCATTGCCGCAATCGGTGTTTTATTTTACACTTTGGGAATATGAGCGCATCCGATATCCGTCAAAAATTCCTCGATTTCTTCGGGTCCCGCGGTCATGCGATCGTGCCGTCCGCATCACTCGTCCCGGAGAACGACCCTACCACGCTCTTCACGGGCAGCGGCATGCAGCCGCTGATTCCGTATCTTTTGGGCCAGGCGCATCCGGAAGGGAAGCGCATCGCGAATTCGCAGAAATGTTTCCGCGCCGAGGACATCGATGAAGTGGGCGACAACCGCCACACGACTTTTTTCGAGATGCTCGGCAACTGGTCCTTCGGCGATTATTGGAAGCAGGAGCAGCTGCCGTGGCTTTTCGAATTTTTAACGAAAGAGATCGGGCTTGATCCGGAGCGTCTTTACGTGACCGTGTTTTCCGGCGGCGAAGGCATCGGTGAAGATGCGGAATCGATCGCCATCTGGAAAAAGATTTTTGCGGAGGAAAAAATCCCCGTCGAATACGCGAAAATGGGGAGCGAGGAAGCCGGCGCCCTGCGCGGCATGAAGCGCAACGAACGGATTTTCGGCTACGAAAAGAAAAATTGGTGGAGCCGTGCGGGTGCACCGGAGAAAATGCCGGCGGGCGAGCCCGGCGGCCCGGATTCGGAGGTCTTTTATGAATTCACTTCCGTCGAACACAAACCGGAATTCGGCATGCATTGCCATCCGAACTGCGACTGCGGCCGCTTCCTCGAGATCGGGAATTCCGTGTTCATGGAATATAAAAAAAAGGAAGATGGCTCGTTCGAAAAGCTCGCTCAGCGCAACGTCGACTTCGGCGGCGGCCTCGAGCGGATCACGGCGGCGTCGAACGACGATCCGGACATTTTCGAGATCGACGTGTTTGAACCTTTTCGCCAAATATTTATCGGCGAACAAGAAAGTGTTAGAAGCGCTCGTATTATCGCGGACCACCTTCGCGCAGCAACTTTCTTGCTTGCAGATGGCGTCCGGCCATCAAATAAAGGAGCGGGATATGTTCTTCGGCGTATTATTCGCCGGGCCATGATTCATTCGCAGAAATCTACGATTAAGGAAAATCTTTTGGCTTTGCCAAAGGACATCCTTTTGAGACTTCTTAAGGAGGTAATCCGAATTTACGGTTCAGCGTACAAAGAACTTCCCGAAAACCAAAATGCAATCCTCGTCGCATTTGAACAGGAGATGGATAAATTTAATTTAACTCTACAAAGAGGATTGCGGGAATTTGACCAAAGATTTCCTGGAATGCAAGCTCAGGATTTGAAGTCGGGTGAGTCGTACGAGCCTTTTGTTGTGGGCCAAAAAGTTGGCAAGGGAGCTTTTGATCTATATCAAAGCTTCGGGATTCCCCGAGAAGAAATTAAGGAACTTTTGGAGAACCGTTTGTATGTATTTGACGAGTACGAATTCGAAGATGAATTCAAAAAACACCAAAATCTCTCTCGCACGGCCTCTGCCGGCACGTTCAAAGGCGGCCTCGCCGATCATTCGGAAAAAGTGATCCGGCTGCACACGGCGCATCATTTACTGCTCAAAGCGTTGCAGATCGTCTTGGGTCCGCACGTGAAACAGCGGGGCTCGAATATCACGGGCGAAAGATTGCGCATGGACTTTTCGCATGACGCGAAGATGACGGATGGGCAAAAGGCGGAAGTGGAGCGTATCGTGAACGAAAAGATCGCGGAAGATCTGCCCGTGATCCGGAGCGAGATGCCGCTCGAAGAAGCGGAAAAGCTCGGCGCCGAACACGAATTCGGCCAGAAATATCCCGCGCGCGTATCGGTCTATTCCGTGGGCCCGAAAACCGCCACGCAAAAAGACCCGCAGTTCGCGAAAGCGTTTTCGATCGAGTTCTGCGGCGGACCGCACGTTGCAAACACCGGAAAGATCGGGAAATTCAAATTCGGCAAAGAAGAAGCATCGTCCGCGGGCGTGCGCAGAGTGCGCGGGACCCTGGAGTGAGCTTGGTTATTTGTTCTGCCGCGGAGAAGTCACGGATGGTGAATCGGTAGCCCGGCGTGGTATATTGAAACAAGTTCGATTACCGGAAAGGCGCATAATGAAAGCAAACAGATTCGGAAAGAAAAAAGCGGTGGCCGGTTTGAGCCAAACCAGATTACTCACTCTCGGACTAGGTGCGTTGAATCGGCTCCTCGTGAAGAAGGGGATAATCGGCAAAAAAGAGCTGCAGCGAGCGGTGCTCAAGGAAATTAAAAAAAGGGGAAAGCGCGCGAAGTAATGCGCTCTATGGCCCGACATCGCGGGCCATTTTAATTTCCCCGTTATGCTAAACTGAAATAGTGAAGATCCAGGACCGATTCGGAAGTTATCTCAATCTTGAATTTCTCAAACCGCGCGAAAAATTCCTCGTGCTCGGCCTCTCGCCGCAGCGGACGACCGCCGCGCTTCTCGGCCTCGACGATGACAAGAAGATCACCCTTGAAAAATTCTGGGACGATTTTTCGCTGAAAGGCCTGCAGGCGCATTCAATCCAGCAGCTCAAAAAGCGAAAGCTTATCGTCTCCGCCGATCCCGCGCTCACGACGACGGTCTCCGTCCCCGTGGAGCTTGCGCGCCGTGCGGAGGATGCGGCGAACCCCATAGTGCTCGAAGAGATCGAAACGCTCCTCGCACAGGCGATGGGGCGGCTCTTCATCGCCGAGCGCGCGGCGGCGGCGAAGCGATTGGGCGGATCCGATCTCGACACGATCCTCGTGAACGCAAAAACCGGCCATTGGAAGATCGACCGGCACGCCGTGATGAACCCAGAAGGGTTTACGGGGAAAAAGATCGAAGCGGTGCTCGATCTTACCTTCACGACGCGTGGCATTTTTGAGTGGCTGAAGCCGTTTTTCAACGCACGCGAAGGATTTTTCTTTACGGAAACGCCGCGCGCGGGCCTGCAAACATTACTTCGTTTCGAGGAGGCGCCGCTCGCGCTCATCGAAATCAGCGCGGAAGGAAGCGTGCTTTTCATGATCGAGAAAACCGCGTGGGGGACGGCGGTCGTGCGCGAAAACGTTGGCTGGCCGATGCGGACGCTTTTCGAGCGCATTACCGAGGCGGTGCCCACGAGCCGCGAGGTGGTGCTTGAATTGTACGACCGGCATCTCCGCGGCGAGATGGCGGAGCATGCGCATCGGGCGTTCACAAAGATCATGAAGCCGGAACTCGACGCTTTTCTCGCCCGTGTCGGGAAGTCGAAATTGAAAGGCCGCGCTTATCTCCATTCGCCGCTGCCCTTGCCCGTTGCGCTGCCGTTCAAAGAGGGCAGAGTCGAGCTCGGCGAGATTCCGCTCGCATCGGTGCTCGCGAAATCCGGATTCTTCATTGACGCGAAGGACTGGCCTTTCGCCGCCGCCGACATTTTTATGACGCTCGCTCCATTTCTCGAATTTTATTACGATAAAAGCGGTTCGGAAGTCAACAACAAGCTCCGGCGCAGAGTGCATTGGTTAATACAATAAAAAAGGTTATTATAGAGGTATTGCGATTATTAAAACGTTGGTATGAAAAAGATTTTCGTCGACAAAAACGAAGGGGTTGCGGAAGTGGTCGAAAAGATTATCGCCGCCGAAGATGCGGACGTGACGCTTGCGATCCCGAAAGGATCTCCGCTCGCCGCTTCGCTCGCCAATTTCAACCTGATCCGCCGCGAAGCGCAGGCGGCGCAAAAGAACGTTTCGGTCGAATCCGTCGACGACGTGATCCTCGCGTTCGCGAAGGAGAGCGGACTCGGGTCTTCTCACCCGTTCTTTGATGGCGCGCAAAAGAGTTCGTCACTGTCCGACATCGTTCCCGCCGGGCGATCTTCCCGCGCGCCTGCGAGCGAACCGCACGAACCGGAAGATGAAGAACCGCCGATGGCCGCGCATAAACGCCGCCGGAAGATAAAAGTGGCGCCGCAGGAAGAAGCATATGCTCCCGCGGTGGCAGAGGAGCCCGAAGCCGCAGCCGAAAGCGAAGCCGAAAAAGCGGTGGAATCGCGGGAAACCTTCTTTTTCGAGCGCTCCGACCGGTATGCGTCGCCTGCCGAAGAAGAGGCGCCGTCGCGGAACTGGAAGCCGGCCTATATTATAGGAGGGATCATTATCGGCATTGCGCTCGTCGCGTGGGGTGTGACCGCGGTCTTCGGCCATGCTACGGTCACGATCGATTTCCAGAAAAAAGCGTGGACGTACAATCATGCAATCACCGCGAACACAACGGTTTCCGCGTATGACGCGGCTAACGGCATCGTGCCCGCGGTATTTCTTACGATACCGAAAAATCTGACGAAACTTTTCCCTGCGACGGGATCGAAGAACGTATCCGAGAAGGCACAGGGGACAATCACCATTTACAACGCGTACAGCTCAAGTCCGCAAACCTTGGTCGCGACGACGCGCTTTGCCGCGCCCGACGGAAAAATATTCCGGATCACTGCCGCGGTCGTTGTGCCGGGAGCGCAGATCACGAACGGCACGATCGTGCCGGCATCGATTGACGCGACGGTTACGGCGGATCAGGCCGGCCCCGATTACAACGAAGGCCCGGTCGCGAAGCTCACCATCCCGGGATTCCAGGGTTCGCCGAAGTACGCCGCATTTTACGGAGAATTAAAAAACGGCACGCAAGGCGGATTTTCCGGCAACAAAGCGGTGCCGACGGCGGACGATATTTCGAAAGCGAAGGATTCGATGACCTCGATTCTCTCGGCGGCGCTTCAAAGCGGTCTGCTTGCGAGCTATCCGGAGAACGTGATCGTGCCGGACGGCGCGTCGAGCGTTTCCATCACGAAACTTTCCGTGAGCACGGATACGGATGCGAGCGGGAACTTCAGCGTCTTCGGCGAAGCGACCATGAGCGCTTTGGGCATCTGCAAGGCGGATCCCTGCGGTACGGCTTCGGGCACCGCTAAATCGGTGACTTCGCTTCTTACGGCGCTCGCGGCCCAGGACGATCCGGGTGACGCCTTCACCGATCTGTCGCTTACCTACGGCAGTACGACGCCCGACTTCAAGAACGGCATACTCTCGTTCACGCTTCAGGCGCAGGGAACGCTCGAAGCCGCGTTTTCCGCGGACGATTTCAAAACGAAGCTCCTGGGACAGAGCGTGAACACCGCCCGTTCGCTTATCTCCGCGCTCCCCGGACTCGCCGATGCCCGTATCTCCGTCTGGCCCGTCTGGCTCGGGTCAATTCCTACGAATTCAAGCAAGATAAAGATAATAGTGAACTAGCTCTGACGCCCCTTGACTCGGGAATGCTCTTCCGCTACACTTATACCCATCAGCACATGACCCTTGTACCTCAGATAGAAGTCGGAATATAAGAATGGTCGCGGAAGAAGGCATCGTCAAAGAGGCATTGCCCGGACTTCTTTTTAGGGTATCGCTCAAAGCGAAACCCGAAGGCGAAGTGTTGGCGCATTTGGCCGGCAAAATGAAGATCCACAACATCCGCGTTCTTCCCGGCGATCGCGTGCTCATCGAAGTCGCCCCCGACGGGGAAAAAGGGAGAATAGTAAGGAGATTATAGGTCGCGAATCAATCGCGAAAACGATTCGCGAATATTCGCGAATACATTAGAGAATATATTCGAGATTTTATGAAAGTACGCAGTTCGGTAAAAAAAATCTGCAATCATTGTCAGGTAGTGAAGCGTAAAGGACGCGTGTATATTTTGTGCGTGAACCCCAAACACAAACAACGTCAAGGATAACATGAGAATCTTCGGCATCAACATTCCCGACAACAAGCGAATCGAAATTTCGCTTACCTATATTTACGGCATCGGCCATTCGACGAGCCGGAAGATTCTGGGCGTGGCGAAGATCGACGTGAACAAGCGCGCGAAGGAACTGACCGCGGAAGAGATCCAGCGCATCCAGGGCGCGACGGAAAAAGTGCATGCCGTGGAAGGCGAGCTGCGCCAGATTATCAAGACGAACATCCAGCGGCTCAAAGACCTGAAAACTTATCGCGGCACGCGGCATCTGCGGAAGCTTCCGGTGCGCGGCCAGCGCACGCGGACGAATTCCCGCACGGTTCGCGGGAACGTAAGGAAAACGGCGGGCAGCGGAAAACGGAAAGTCGACCTTAAGTAAAAATAAGCTCGTAAGCTCGTAAGCTCGTAAGTGGATCAATCAAAGTCGATGATTTACTTACGAGCTTAAGAGCTCACGAGCATAGAGCTAAACATTATGGGAAAAAAGAAAATAAAAGAACAACCGGGGACGGAAGCGGCGGCGCAAGGCGCGGCACCGGCTTCGGCCCAGAAAAAATCGAAAAAGGTGGAGGAGGGGAGGGTGTATGTGAACGCTTCCTATAATAATACGGTCGTCACGGTAACGGACCTCACGGGGAATGTGCTTGCCTGGTCCTCGGCGGGCGCGCTTGGATTCGCAGGGCCGCGGAAAGCGACGCCTTTCGCGTCTTCCAAAGTCATCGCGACCATCGCGGAGAAGCTCAAAACCACGGGCCCGAACCGCATCGAAGTCATTGTAAAAGGCGTGGGCGGCGGCCGCGATTCCGCGGTGCGTTCGCTCATTAACCAGGGATTCGACATCACCGCCATCAAAGACGCAACCCCCATTCCGCATAACGGCCCACGGCCGCCGAAAGTAAGGAGGGTCTAAATTTGTCTTTTTTCGGGAAACACTATATAATATCAATCATTGGCTTATGAGCCGGCCTGGCTTACAAGCTTACGAACTACCATGTACCGCGGACCCAAAGAAAAAAAAGAACGCTCTCTCGGCGAACGCCTTAACCTGAAAGGCGAGCGTTGCGCTTCGCCGAAATGCGCAGCGGTCCGCAAGCCGTACAAGCCCGGCATGCACGGTCCCAAAGCGCGCCGCAAGACTCCTTCCGAATTCGGTTTGCAGCTCAAAGAAAAGCAGAAATTTAAAGTGAGCTACGGCGTCGGCGAGCGCGGTCTGCGGAACGTTTTCCGCCGCGCCTCAAAAGCGAAAGGTTCGTCCGCGCTGAAGATCGTGGAGTTTTTGGAGCGTCGGCTCGATAATGCTATTTTTCGCCTTGGGTTCGCGCCTTCACGTGGCGCCGCGAGACAGCTCATCGTCCAGGGGCACATCATGGTGAACGGCGGCCGCGTGCGTTCGCCGGGATTTCTCGTGAAAAAAGGCGACGTGATCGGCGTGCGCGCTGAATCGGGATCGAAGCAATTGTTCGTGAAGCGCATGGAAGTGCTCAAGAAATTCGAACCGCCGGCCTGGCTACATCTCGACGCGGCAAAGCTCGAAGGCAGAGTGCTTTCGCCGCCGGAAGAGTCGATTCCGTTCGAAGCGAACCTCGTCGTCGAATCATTCTCAAAATGACGAATCGCAAAGCGATTCGTCATTCCGGCGAAGGCCGGGATCCATGCTTTCAAATAACTAACGCAATATAAATAATCCAATACAATGGAATTCTCCTACCTCAGCTCCACCGTCAATATCAAAACCGTTTCCGAAGACTCGAAAAAGGGCGTCTTCGAGATCGAAGGATTGTTCGCGGGCTACGGGCTCACGATCGGGAACGCCTTGCGGCGCGCGCTTCTTTCTTCGCTCCCCGGCGCGGCCGTGACGGAAGTGAAGATCAAGAATGCTTCGCACGAATTTTCGACGCTTCCGAACGTGAAGGAGGACCTGGTCGAGTTGTCGCTTAATTTCAAAAAGATCCGTTTCCGCATGCACACGGACGAACCGCAGACCCTGACCCTCAAGGCGAAAGGGCAGAAGACCGTGACGGCGCAGGATATCGAAACGAATTCCGACGTCCTGATCATGAATCCCGATGAGCCGCTCGCGACGCTTACCTCGAAGGATGCCGAACTCGACATCGAGATCAAGGTGGAGCGGGGATTGGGTTATTCGCCGGTGGAATCTCGGAAAGAAGGCCGCCTTGCGATCGGTACGATCGCGATCGACGCCATTTTCTCGCCCGTGCAGAAAGTGAACTACACGATGGAGAATATGCGCGTCGGCGACCGCACCGATTACAACCGTCTGCGCCTCGAGGTAGAGACCGACGGTACGGTGAGCCCGTCCTCGGCGCTCCATAAGTCGACAAATATCCTCAAGGATCACTTCGAGAAGATCGCGGGGGTCGCCGTGCAGGACTTCGAATCGGAGAAACCGTCCGCCGCCGAAGCGCCGAAGAAAAAGGCAAAGGCGAAGAAAGAATAATCTCCAATCGATCCCGAATGCGATTCGCGAATATTCGCGAATTATATTCGAGATTACTTAGCGACTATGAGGCACTTAAAGAAAGGTAAAAAATTCGGCAGATTAAAGGGCCAGCGCGCGGCGTTCCTGCGCAACCTCGCGAACGATCTTGTGCGCGCGGGCAGAATCGAGACGACGGAGACGCGGGCGAAAGCCGTGCGCCCCATCGTCGAGAAGCTCGTGACGCTCGCGAAGCGGCAGACGCTCGCCTCGCGCCGCTTGATCATTTCGCGCGTGCACAATACGGACATCGCGGAAAAGCTGTACCATGAGCTCGGGCCGAAATACGCCGGGCGTCCGGGCGGCTACTTGCGCATCACGAAGCTCGCGAAAGCGAGGAAAAGGGACGGATCAAGGACGGCGGCGATAGAATTCGTATAAGATCAAATTCCTTGGCCCGTTCGCTCGTTGGTTCGTTAGCCAGTCAGACAAAAAATGATTTGCTAATGAGCCAAAGAGCCAACGAGCCAACGAGCTGAAATTCAATGGATTATCATATTGATGCGGACAAAAAAATTTTAGGACGTTTGGCCACGGAGATCGCGGCGGTTTTGCAAGGCAAGAAAAGCGCGAAGTACGAGCCGCGCCTTGTCGGTTCCGATAAAGTCTATCTTACTAATTACAAAAAAGTGAAAGTGAGCGGCGCGAAAGGCAGGGATAAAGTGTACTACCGCCATACCGGCTATGTGGGCCATGTGAAGGAAAAGACCTTCGACGAAGCGATGACGAAAGATCCGAAGTGGGTGGTTCGGAACGCCGTGCGCCACATGCTCCCGAAGAATGCCTTGAATCAGAAAAGGATGAAAAATCTCATCTTTGTCGACAGCAAATAATTTCCATGCCTACAAAAAAAGAACCGGTAAAAAAAGCGGCGGCTCACGCGAAAGAAGCGTCCGTGAAGGAAGCGCACGCCGTGCCGCCGAAAAAAATGGAACGGTATGTCGAAGGCATCGGCCGCAGAAAAACCGCGGTTGCGCGCGTGCGTGTGACGCAGGGCGAGACGCACTTTTTCGTGAACGGCGAGACTCTCAAGAAATATTTCCCTTTGCCGCGCCTCGAATCCGTTGTCATGGCGCCTTTCGAAAAGCTCAAGCTTGAAACGGCGTTCGGCGTTTCCGCGCACGTCGCGGGCGGCGGCGTCAAAGCTCAGGCGGAAGCAGTGCGGCTCGGCCTTGCACGCGCGCTTGCCCTGAAAAATCCCGATCTTGAACGTCGACTGCACAAGCTCGGTTTCCTCACCCGCGATCCTCGCATGGTGGAACGCAAGAAGTACGGTCTCAAGAAAGCCAGGAGAGCGCCCCAGTGGGCGAAACGCTGAGCGTACAGAATTTGTACGCGCCGAAAAAGCTCCGAGAACATCGGGGCTTTTTTCGTCTGTTCAGAAATTAAATATGCAGAATGTAGCGTGACGTAAGAAATAATTGTGAAAAATACTCGATTCATCGAAACGATATGTGTTCAGGAATTGGACATGGCATGATCGTTCGAATCCTGTCCCGCGCACAAAATAAAAAAGCCGCATGATTCACATGCGGCACAATTCTATTTTCGACGCTTGATTCTCCGAGGCTTTCCAAAAGCATTGGCAATAGTCCGTTCGGACATTCTCCCCACTTCATCCACGTCGTCCTTTTCCATGTCTTCCCGCGTATACCCGAACGCCTCATCGACGAACGAGCGAAAGGCTTCCGATTCGGTCCGGTAATAGCACTGTCCGTCCGGCCGAGTGGTCAATTCGATAGCACCTTTCTCGACTAGTGTTGCCACGTGTGGTTCGATCTGTTCTCGCTTGAGACCCATCGAATGGGCCATATCGTTTATCCTGAAAAGCGGCTCGCGGAAAATGCGGGCGTATACACGCCGCTTCAGTTCTTCTGCAGTAAGGGCTTCCGCCTCCCACTTTTCCAGCTTATCATCCAGGCTTTTCCGGACGACCGCGAGCACACGCCTTTTTGCTTTCTTGGGCAATGCTTCGATTGCATGAATGCAATAGGTGCATACCGAGGAATCGCACGGCTGCTCCTGCATCACAGCTGCAAGCGAATGACGGAAGAACACTTCTTCGCCGCAAGTAGTTTTAACGCGGCTGCTGTTCTGCGGTTGCTGTGGGCCTTGGCCTTTATATATGCGTCCACAAAATGACTGGGCATCCACGCGGGGGCAATCTTCGGGAACTGCGATCAGATGTAGTTTCATGAAAACTCCTTTATCGAGAACTGCACCCATGTTACCACGCACTTAACTTATTGGCCAAAAAGGTTCGAAGAGCGTCCACGCCGGTGCGCATTTGCCTATGAGCTTTTGCAAGAAAAACGGCCCCTCGGATGAAGGGCCTTAAGATCGTTATACCACCATATTTTCGGAGCAGGGATCGAATTGCGCTTTTGGCTCTTCCCGGGTCCCGGTGATGATTAGCCGATATGCGCATGGCAAAGTTGTGATGAACCTTTCCTTCTTTTCAAGCGCGATAATAATTTCGTCGCGATGCATGACAATCGCCGCTTTTGCTTCTTTCAGCCTCTGCTCTTCAAGGAGTTTCATCCCCCGCACAATCTCCTCCGCAAGTTTTCCCAGGTTGGAAAAACCGGTGTAGTTT
>DATLTV010000017.1:0-3903 GCA_035533375.1 Minisyncoccota bacterium | reverse complement strand
CCGGCCCGCCTGTTCAGCGCGTGTATTTCTGGCCAGTCCATCCGAAACATTCTAAGCTCTTCGCCGAATTCCTTTTGCCCCCACGAATCCGTACGACACGGAGAAAAGTAATCGGTGGTTCTCCCGAGAGATGGCTTCTCGCCATCGAAGCAACCGCCGCGCAGAAAGAATGGGTGATTTAAGGAGTAGACAAGCAGGCCACCGGGTTTCAAAATCGTGTAGGCGCCTCGGATCGCCAATTCTTGTCCTTCCTGCGGTAAGTAATGAAGAGCGTAGTTCGAAACTACGAGATCAAAACTTTCCTGCGGATAAAAATCGGCAACCTTATGCATTGAGCCGTGAGTAAGGTTGGCAAGATCTCGCCCTCTCGCAATTTCCAATAGTTTTTGCGAGATGTCTATGCCATAAACTTCCGCGCCCATTTTTTTAAGCCGCACCATCAGTCCGCCCGGGCCACATCCAAGATCAAGCGCTGTCGAATTCCCAAAATTACAGCCCCATTTTTGGGCCAAAGCCATGATCTCGCCGTGCATTAACGTTTCGTTGAATGCACGGGAGCTGCGAGTATAATTTTCGGCAATTCGATCGTAGGTGCTTGCGATATGCTCGATTATTTCCCGCATCACACTTCCCTCCCCTTTTTCGTCGCAACACAACTATTGATTACAGTACGCCGCCATTATGTCTTATGCAATAGTTGCGGCAAGTTTTCGTAAATAATCTCCGAGTTCCAATAATATCCACTCATTTCCACCGATTCCGAATTTTGGTCGATTTGCGACCAGATCAAAGTGTTTTTTCAAGCAACCACAGGGATTTTTCCGTGGAGATTTAAGTTTTTCATCAGGTAAAAATTCTCTTGATTCCCGCCGCAGCTAAGGCACCCATGGTCGCCAGACTGATTTCGTTCGTTGTTGAATCGCTGCTTCCCGAACTGTTTTGGGTTGGAATGGCCGTGGCGGTTGCGAGAGCGCCGGCGGGATCCGCCGCCGAAGCGGACGGAGACCCGATGCCAGGAGTGACGAAAGAAAATACCGGAGAGACCGCGGTATTACCCGCGCTGTCGGACGAGATGACGAAATAGAAATATTTCGTGGAAGGCGCAAGGTTTATAAGTGTCTCATCGTGGTTGGTGACCATGTCGGTCGATTGGATGACTTGGGTGGCAGACGCAGTCATCGTGGAGGAAGTGTTGTACAATGCCTGGCTGGTCGCCGGGGTATTCGTCACCCAGGCGACATGCACCGAATTGGTCGTCAGGGCGTAGGTAGTCACTTTGTAAATATTCAAACCCGGGTTCGGAGTCGAGGTCGCGACGGGATTCACATCGCTCACGATGACCTTATTCACCGTAATAACCGCCCGCTGATCGGTATTGGTTATGGTGCAGGTTTTGATGTCTCCGGGGTTCAAGGTTACCGTGCCGCCGGGACAATCGTTGCTGAACGTAGCGGCAAAATCCGGGTTGGTGTTTTCGGACACCGAGTAGGTGCCGGGATTCATGACGGTCGGCGTGCCAAGTTGCACGGTCGTGGAGCCGACCATGAACGGCGCGAAGGAGGAAGCGCCGGGGATGAGACCGCCGGTGTCCGTGGAAGAAGACGACGGCGTAGAATTACCGCCGCCCTGCGTAAGTTGCAGTGTGTTTTCCGGAACCCATCCCGAAAGGCCGGAGCCGCCGGCGAAAAAGACGAATGCCGAGGTACCGCCGCTGCCGTCGCTGCGGCCACCCTCGATGACCGTTCCCGCGGTACCGGCCGGAACGCTACCGAGCACCGTCTGGGATGGCGGGGTGCCCAGCACATTCTCGGCGAGAGCGGTGACCACGTGGTCGCCGCTCGCGAAAGCGAAAGCGGTCATCACTCCCGCCGTGCCCCAATAGGTAACGGCCCCACAAAGCAGCGTGCCCGCCGCAAGCACCTGATAGGTGCTCAAACTGAAAAATGCTTTTTCGCCCTTCCTCTCCGCGCTCGGCCCGATGAGTGATTTCATAACTATTATTTTTTATTCAATTATCAAATCAAATTAACACGAGTGCGCATGAAAAGAGCGTGAACCTTTGCGGAATGCGGCTTTTATCGCGGTTTACGGAATTTTCTGGAGGGTTTCGAATAAAAAAGCTCTCGGAAAGCGAGAGCGTAGGACCCATCTGTTTTTTTTAACGTTTCCCGGAACTTATTTCACTATTTTCCCCACGACAACACCAAGGAGGATTGCGGCGCCTCCGAGAACGGCCGTTTTTATCGCCTGACGCCTCGGATCCACATGCACGATCCGTGCGCTCACGATCCCGACAGCGGCAAGAGCGGCAATCGAATTCGCGATCGACCACGTAAGCGCCGCAGAGGCGGAGAAAAACAAGTATGGTGCGATGGGGATGAACGAAGCCAACACGAACGCCAAAAACATGATGACGCTTCCCCAAAACGGCCTCAACACCCCTCCGCGGCCGTCATGCTCGTATTCCTCCGCCGATTCTTCGGAAAGAAAACTGCCGACCGCCATCGAGAAAGCCTCAACGAACGCATAGATGACTCCCGTAAGCACGATGGTCTTGATCGGCGTACCGCTTACGTCGATGCCGGCAAGCAATCCGACGGTCGACACCAGGCTGTCCGAAACGCCGAAAATAATATTGCGAAGATATAACTCGCCGTCCTGCGTGCGATGCATAGTATTCATTGTACCATTGCAGAAAAAATCCCGGGGATGCCGGAGGTTTTATTACAATACACGGCGTTTTCATTTCTGCAGATTCTTCGGCCTCGCGCACGGGCCATAGTTGTATACTATAAAGAGACGTTTTTGGAGGCTGCACATGGCACAACTTATTTCCCCGGAGACAAAAGAGAGAAGGGAGCGATACGCGGTTATGCTCCGCGAGTATGACCTGCTCAAGGCGGTAGTCGCGGGCTGCGCGCACCGTCCGGACGTTCCGGCAGAAAAATTGCGCTTTTATCAGGAAGCGGTCGAGCGCATCGGCAACGAACTGCTCGTTGAGGCAACGGAGCTCGGATTCGTTTTAGTGCAATAGCATCAAAGGCAAAGGTCCCGCTTATCGGGGCTTTTTTCTTTTTGAGATTGGTTCTCGTTATCGCTCAATAAACCGGGCCGATCCTTTATGCGGCAAAAAAGAGCCGTGCCAATTTGAAGCCGAACTCCGAAAATAGATATCAGAAAAAATACTTTCGTGAAAACCGCGACGGTATTTTTATCCGTACAGAACGGCCGGCCTCCGGAGTCGCACGGGAAGACCAAAAGTAAGGATTTTCGGGACCTCTCACTGTGTTGTGCCCTTCCACGGTCTCCAAACTTCGTGGTGTAAGCCCCACAAGCATTCTTGAGGACTCCTTTCATCTTCCCATTGAAGGACCTCGGTCAGGGGGTTATGAAAAGAGTATAGGAGATTTGGAGTGGCTTTTCCATGTCGGGAAGCACCTCGGTCAGGGGCAAATGAGACAAATAAGACACTACAGGGGTGTCTCGCGAAGTCTCTTATTTGCTACTTTATCTATGCAAATCCGTTATAGGATAAACCCATCGGCGCTTACAAGAATCGCGTGATCATCAGCCGGAGAATGATCTTCACTTACCGAATCGTCGACAGATGAGACTTCTACGAAATATAACTTCTCACCCGGCTTCACGACGTAGGTCTGATTGGGATACTCACTTTGCAGGGCAATCAAGGTAATCTCCAACGACCCGTCGGCAAGAACCTTCTTTTTCACTTGGAACCCCTTGAGTGACTGTTGGGTCGCTGTGACCCGGCCCTGGTATTTTAGACATAAAGGTCGATCAGGTATTACCATGATGATAACATGGCCAACAAAAAGTATCATCGCGTCCCCAAGGACGTGAAGGCGGACATTCTCCGCCGCGTGAAGGAGGAAGGAATTTCAG
>DATLTV010000016.1:0-3066 GCA_035533375.1 Minisyncoccota bacterium | reverse complement strand
CACATCGACTTTGCTACGATTACCCAAAAGGACATTGATGAGAAGGTTCGACTCATCAACATGCGGCCACGAAAACGACACGGCTATTTGACCCCCGTCGAGATTTTCCGAAAAAATTGCACTTCAAACTAGAACCCAGGGCACTTCATTGACAATTAATTATGAACGTGTTAGATTACAACAAGCAATTTTATGTGTAATTTAGAATCCGCGGCGGGTTCTAAATAATCCAGCAATGAGGTGTAAAATGCGAATGACTCGCGGTAGGATGTGGTTGGGGCGCATATACCTTGTTTTGGGACTTCTGTTTGTCCTCGGCGTCGCCGGAAACGACGAGCGATTGGCACACAATCTCTTTCGCGCACAAATCATGCCATTCTGGCAGATTGGCCTTTGGATCGTCGCCGGATTGCTGTTACTTGGAGCGGCCAAGTACTACCTCCAGAGAAACGAATAAGCGCGTCTCGGCGCGCTGCAAACCGAGGCTTCCCACAAAGGAAGCCTCTTTTTTTATTTTTGATCCGGTTGAAAATTATGCGGCAACGACTCCCTTCGCTTCGGCCAGAATCTTTTCGGCGGCCGTGCGTTCGTCCCACGGAATCTTTTTTCCTTTGGCGACATGGATACAGTCCTCGCTCCCCTTGCCCGTCATTACGACGACATCGCCGGGCAAGGCGAGCGAGAGGGCGCGCTTGATCGCCTGATGCCGGTCGAGAACGACCTCCGCGTGCACCATATGATATTCGCCGCCCACGCCGCGCGGAAAGCCGGAGACAATCTCCTCAATAATACCTTCGGGGTCTTCGTCGTACGGGTCTTCGTCGGTCAAGATGATTTTATCGCAATACTCCGCGGCAACCCTTCCCATTTCCGGCCGCTTCCATTTGTCGCGCCCGCCGCCTGCGGCGCCCAAAACCGCGATCAAGCGACCGCCTTCTCCGTTCCGCATTTCCTGCCTCGCCGCGCGGTAAGCGAGTTCGAGCGAATCGGGCGTGTGCGCATAATCGATAATCGCGGCGAACGGCTGCCACTGCACGAACTCCATCCTGCCGGGCACACCTTTGAAATGCCGCAGGGCATCTTCAATGGGTTTTTCGCCGATGCCGATTCCGCGGGCGACCGCGACGGCAGCAGCGATATTTTCGCGATTGAAACCGCTGAGCAGGAACGGCGGCGGCACGATATCCCCTGCGGCGCGGGCGGGCGTGATGCCGGGCATGATCCGCGACATCTCCTCGTCCTCCGCCGCGAAGGCAACGGGCCGGAAGCCAGCGAGCGCGTCGTGCATGAAGCCGAAATTCGGATCGCTCGCGTTTAAGAATATTTTCGCCCCGCAGCGCGCGGCATAACGCAAAAATCCGAGCTTTGCCGCGCGGTACTTTTCGAAGCTGCCGTGCGACTCGATATGCTCGGGCGCGAGATTCGTCCAGACGGCCGCATTCCAGGCGATGAAGCGATGGCGCGACTGCACCGCGCCTTGCGAAGTGGCCTCAATAAGCGCGTAGCGACAGCCCGCCGCGACCGCATCCTTCAAAAACTTTTGGAGGCGGCCGCGGCCCGGCATGGAATTGCCGAGTGTGTTTTTCGTACTGTCGCCGCCAATCTTCACGCGAAGCGACGAAAGTAGCGCCGTTTTTTTACCGGCTGCCTCAAGGATGGCGTTCAAGAGCTCGAGCGTCGTCGTCTTCCCCTTCGTGCCCGTGACGCCAATCACATATATTTTCCTGCTCGGGTCGCCGTGCACGATGGCCCCGGCCCACGCTCGGAGGAAATGATAGAAGTCTCTCATTGCGGAATAAATCGTTTTATTTTCTATAGTGTACCGCTGACGCTGATTTTTCGCCAATAAAATAAAAAATGTCGGACGGTCCGGCACAAACCACGGTATATTTTGTGTCCGATTTCACGAAAACGCTCGGCGTCAGCCTAGTCGTTTCCCTCCCAAAATCTTAAGCGCCGCCTTCAGTCGTTCTTCCAGGTTCAAGATCTTCTCGTCTACCTTCGCGAGCGCGGCGCGCGCCTCCTCGCGGCGATAGCCGAGTCCCGTGAGCGTTTCCACGAGGTCCGCGTCCGCCTGCATCGCGCCCACGACAAAGCCGGATTTTTCCGAGCTCACTTTTGTTTTGAGGTCGAGAATGATCCGCTCGGCGGTCTTCCTGCCAACGCCCGACGCGCGCGTCAAAAGATCCGGACGGCCTTCTTTGATTGCGGCGGAAAGATTCTTGAGCTCCGCGACGTCCATGATGGAAAGCGCCGACTTCGGCCCCACGCCCGACACCGAGATCAGGAGCTCGAAGAAGTTCAACTCTTCTTCGTCGGAGAAACCGAAAAGATCAAGCGCATCTTCGCGCACGTGCAAGTGGCAGAAAAGCTTCACCTCTCCCCCGATCGCGCGCAGCCGTTCGAGGCTTCGCGCACCCGCAAACACCTTGAGTCCCAAGCCGCCCGTCTCTACCACGGCGAAGTTCGCGCCTTTCTGCGCCAGTTTTCCGGAAACGCTGTGGATCATGTAATTAGTATAGCGCAATTAAAAAGCCGCGTCTTCCGAAGGACGCGGCTTGATGATCTCGGATCGGGTTAATTCGGGAACTCGCTCGCGGGCGCGTTCGTTTTCGCCGCCATAAGCCGGTATTCGTTGCCGGTTTTTTCCACCCACCTCGTCGTACCGGTGATCTTGTCCTTGAGCTCTTCGGAAACGTGGACAAGATTCCGCGCTCCGCAGGGACAGACGACGAAGAGAATGCCCGGATCCGCAGAATCGAATCGAAGGTCGCTTCGATCCGCAAGAAGCGTTTTTCCGCATCCGCTTTCATCGAATCCGGTGCCACAGCACTCAATCACGCCGACCCACTCTTTTTCGGGATTTATCGTTCGCATGCGCCTTCCTCCTTCGCTATAAGCTCCGGAGAGTATTACTTAAAATCGTGATTTTGTCAAGAGAGCCTTTCCATAAGCCGATCCGCTCATCTCTTGCAAAATATTCCCGCTTCTGCAATACTATATTCCATGCCTATCACCCAGTCGGCCAAAAAAGCATTGCGCCAGAACGCCACGCGGCACGAGAGG
>DATLTV010000015.1:0-4438 GCA_035533375.1 Minisyncoccota bacterium | reverse complement strand
CTCGAACCCATGCGAAACTGGATAAAAGACGCGTCATTGCTTGCTAAAGTCGCAATCAATGACGACATAAATGCGAAAAAGACGAGCCTTCAAAAAATCTTCGGCTCGAACCTCTTTCTTAAAAACCGTCGTATCGAATTTACCCCCATTAAACCTTACGCTTCGCTCCGCGAAGCGCGGTCAAATTTTTCTGAAAGTGAGGTAGGTTTTATAGCTGCTGCGGGACCTGGATTCGAACCAAGATAAACGCCTTCAGAGGGCGCTGTCCTACCATTAGACGATCCCGCAATTAATATTTACGCTCGCACCCGTATTGCATTATTGCTTATTTTGGGGTGAAATTCAAGTTTTTAATGTATGGATCCGGGACTCCGCCAAAGGCGGATCCGGGAGGACACCGGGGAGATGACAACGGAGGACAAAAAGTATGGATCCCGGACAAATCGCTTCAGCGATTTTCCGGGATGACATAGTGCATCGCTTTGCGATTTTCCGGGATGACATAAGAGGAAGAGGCGAATCCGGGAGGACAGATGCGGCTGTGCTATAATGAACTCATGCGCGATATCAAGATCGTAAAGACGGAGATCGACAAACAGCTTGCGCTTCCGGCAAGCAAGCTTTCGGTCGTGAATCTCGTCGATTTCATCATCGAATACGCCTATACCTCGCGTTCTTCGGACGTGCACATCCAGCCCGAGGGCGAGGCCGTACGCATCCGCTTCCGGGTGGACGGCCTGCTTCGCGACGTGTTTCCGGGCGAGAAGATTTCGAAGGAATTGCATCACGAGATGATCAGCCGCATCAAAGTGATCTCGGGGCTCCGCACGGACGAGCACAGCATGCCGCAGGACGGCCGTTTCCGTGTGAAACTCGAAAGCGCGGAGGAAGTGGACGTGCGCGTTTCGATCATGCCGACCTATTACGGCGAAAACGCCGTCATGCGCATCCTCGCGGAGACGCGCGGTTTCGCGCTCAAAGATATCGGCTTCGGGGCGAAGGACCTCGTGAAGGTGGAGCACGCGATCAAGAAGCCCTACGGCATGGTGCTCGCTTCCGGCCCCACGAGCTCGGGCAAAACGACGACGCTCTACACGATGCTCAAGGAGCTCGACAAGCCGGAGACTTCGATCATCACGATTGAAGATCCGATCGAATATTCGCTGGCCGGGACGACGCAGATCCAGGTGGAAGATAAGACCGGGCTTACGTTCGCTTCGGGCCTGCGCTCCATTCTGCGCCAGGACCCGAACGTCGTCATGGTGGGGGAGATTCGCGACGAAGAAACGGCGGCGATCGCGGTGAACGCGGCGCTCACGGGCCACCTGGTACTCTCGACTTTGCACACGAACGATGCGGCGACTGCGTTTCCGCGGCTCATCGACATGGGCGTCCAGCCGTTCCTCGTGGCGTCCACCGTAAACATCGCCGTGGGCCAGCGACTTGTGCGATCGATCTGTTCGAATTGCAAAAAAGAGCGGGTGCTCACGCTCGCGGAAATATCGAGCTTGGCGGAGATTTTCCCGAAAGACGCGGTGATGAAGGCGAAGACGTTCTACCAGGGTACGGGCTGTGAGGTGTGCAGTGGTTCGGGGTACGAAGGCCGGCTCGGCATCCGCGAAGTGCTCGAAGTAACGGACGAGATCCGCGGTCTTATTATGGAGCGCGCGAGCTCGCAGAAGATCGAAGCGGCGGCGGTGCGCGCGGGAATGACGACGATGCTCATTGACGGCATTCAGAAGGCCGCAAAGGGCCTCACGACGATCGAGGAAGTGCTCCGCATCATCCATGAATAAAGAGATAAAAGAACCGGTCAAGGAATTACCGAAAGAACCGGCGCAGGAACCGGCAAAAGAACCGGCGGAAAAGAGACCGGGGCTGATCCAGCAGCTTACGGGTTCTGCGGGCAAACAACCGCCGCCCAAAAAAGGAAAAGACGGCGAAAAAGTGAAAAGCATAGGCCTGTTCGCGAGCATTTCGACGCAGGACGAGATCAATTTCGCGCGCCACCTTTCGATCGTGATCAAGGCGGGCATTCCGCTTTACCAGGGGCTCGCGGTCATCGAGCCGCAGACCGAATCTCCCACGCTGAAAAAAATAATCGGCCAGCTCATCTCGGACGTCGGCAACGGAAGATTCCTCGCGGACGGGCTCGCGCGCTACGAATCGGTGTTCGGCCCGTTTTTCGTGAATATCGTGCGGGTGGGGGAGGCGAGCGGGACGCTTTCGCAGAACCTCATGTATCTCGCGGACGAACTGCGAAAATCGCGCGAGTTGAGTTCGAAGGTCCGCTCGGCGATGGTGTATCCGATGGTGATCTTCGCGGCGACGATCGGCATGGTCGGCTTTCTCACGTTCTTCATTTTCCCGAAGCTCCTGCCCGCACTCCGGGGGCTGAACGTGGCGTTGCCTGCGAGCACGCTCGCGCTTATCGCGATAGTTAATTTTTTGAAAGCGTACGGCATCGTGGTCCTGGTCGCAGCCGCGGCGATCGCGATTGCCGTGAAGTTGCTGATCCAAAAGGTGAAGCCGGTCCGTTATGCAATCGACCGCATGATCCTTTTCATTCCCGTGCTCTCGGCGCTTTCAATGAACCTGAACGTCGTGAATTTCACGCGCGTGTTCGGGCTCCTGCTCAAGAGCGGCATGCGGATCGTCGAAGCCGTGCGCATCACGGCGCACACGAGCAACAATCTCGTGTACGAACGCGCGCTCCTCGAAGCGGCGGAGTCGGTGCAGAAAGGCGGCCAGCTCGCGGATTATCTCACGACGCATAAAAGTATTTTCCCGCAGCTTTTGTCGGGTATGGTAAAGATCGGGGAGGACACCGGGAGCCTTGAGGACAACCTTGCGTATCTTTCATCGTACTTCGAGGAGGAGGTCGACATGAAACTGCATACGCTCACGAGCCTTCTCGAACCGATCATGCTGCTTTTGATGGGAGGCATGGTCGGCTTTGTCGCTATCTCGATTATTACGCCGATCTATTCGATCGCGCAGGGGATCAGCTAGCTCCGGTTTTCCATTCTCGAGGCGCGACGCCGTTCCTGCAGGATGTGCTTCTTCTGTCATCCCGGCCTTGAGCCGGGATCCATGCTTGAGTGTCTGTCATCCCGGCCTTGAGCCGGGATCCATGCTTTTTTAAATCATTTCAATAAGTATGGATCCCGGACAAATCGCCCGGCGATTTTCCGGGATGACAAATAGAGTACGGTTACCGTTCCTCCCGCTCCTGGCGATTTTCCGGGATGACAGGGGAGATCCCGGACATCCCGCTGCGGCGGGATTCCGGGATGACACATGAAATTAATGGTAAAATAAACAGGTGGCATTCATTCGAAACAAACGTCGCGGAACGTCCTTCATCGACATCGTGATCAGCCTTGCGATCATCGCATCGCTGTTTTGGGGCATTTACCTTATTTATTTCGCACTGATCGATTCCGTGACGAACATCGAGGCGCGGACAGCCGCGACCGAGCTCGTGAATCAGCAGATCGAGGCCTTGCGCGGACTGCCGTACGGGAGCGTGGGCACGGTGGGCGGCCTTCCCGCGGGCGTGATCCAGCCCGTGCAAAGCGCGAGCATCGGCAGTTATAGTTTTGTGATCGATACGACGGTGCGGAATATCGACGACCCCTTCGACGGCACGGCGTCCGGAAATCCGGCGCCCGTGGATACCGCCCCCGCGGATTACAAGCTCGTCGAGCTCGACGTGAGCTGTCCGGCCTGTTCGCATTTCATTCCACTGTCATTTTCAACAACCATCGCGCCGGCAAATCTCGAAACGGCAAGCTCGAGCGGATCGCTTTTCGTGAACGTGTTCGACGCGAACGGCAACGGCGTTCCCGCAGCGACGGTCGCGGTGACGAACAGCGCGGTTTCTCCGGCGATCAATCTTACGGACACGACGAACGCGAGCGGCGTACTGGAGCTCGTGGGAGTGCCGACGAGCACGCAGTCCTACCATATCGTCGTAAGCGATCCGGGATATTCCTCGGACCAAACCTACCCTTTGGGCGGCGCGGGAAATCCGAATCCGCTGAAGCCCGACGCCACGGTCGCCGCGAGCGCGGTGACGGGCGTAAGCTTCGCGATCGACCGGCTGAGCGGGCTTTCTCTCGAAACCTCCGACGCGTTCTGCGCTCCCGCCGCCGCGGTGCCGTTCACCGTGGCCGGCACAAAGCTCATCGGCACGAATCCCGATGTACTTAAATTCAGCACGAGTTCCGCGACCGATGCGAACGGCACGGCATCCATGTCGCTCGAATGGGATACGTATTCTTTCGCGCTCGGCACGTCGTCCTACGATCTTTTCGGCACGATCCCGCTCTCACCCGTCATCGTGAATCCGAGTTCAAGCGTCGATTTCCGTTTTATCACCGGCTCCGCTACCCCCGACGCATTGCTCACGACGGTCACGGACGCCGCGACCGGC
>DATLTV010000014.1:0-3259 GCA_035533375.1 Minisyncoccota bacterium | reverse complement strand
AGCGATACCAAAGCGCTCATCGCAAGAAACGTCGAGCTGAGCGAGAAGGAAAATAAACTGACCGCGGAGGGCAATGAAACACTGCTTCAGATGAAAGCGGATACAAGCTCCATACGGACCTGGACCAAAGTCGGCGCAGTTGCAGGAATCGCGGGCGCCGCGGGTGACTGGGCCAACTTCGCGAGACTGGGCAGCGTGAAAAATGCCATCCAGCAAGTGAAGCCGCCCATCACGAATATCACGAACAACAACACCGCGAACGGCGGCGAATCCTCCGCAACCGGAGGAGCGGGCGGCCAGGGCGGCGCGGGAGGACAGGGCGGCAGCAGCACCTCGACATCAAGCGTCTCGAATTCCGGGAACGCTTCAGCTCAAGGAGGCACGGGAGGACAGGGCGGAAGCGTGAGCGGATCGGGGAATTCGAATCCGACCGTTACCGCAAATGGCGGCTCGGTTTCGGGCTCGGGAAATGCGAACGCAAGCGCCAATGGCGGACAAGGCGGAAGCGTGAACGGATCCGGCAATTCAAGCTCGCAATCGAGCGGCGGTTCCGTTTCCGGTTCCGGAAATGCGAGCGCAACCGGAGGCAGTTCCAATGCGAATGCCACCGGCGGCGGCGCATCGGTTTCCGGATCGGGGAATTCGCAGATGGACGGCTCGGGAAACTCGGGCTCCACCGCAAACGCAAATCCCGTCGCGAATGCGAACTCGGGTTCCGCGGCGGCGTCGCAATCGCAGTCCTCAAGCGCTTCCACCGCCACAGCGGCAACCGCGAGCGGCAAGCCGCATTAATCCCCTCCCAAGCGCACAAACAGAGTGCAATCCGGCCCCTTACGAATTCGGAAGGGGCCTTTTACTTTTTTTCGCCCGGTATGGTAGGCTTTTTTTAGCGTTCGAAATCGAAAGGAGGCGGCCGTGGCCATTCGAAAATACCGGATTGGACTCGGAATACTTGCTGCGGTTGCGTTCATCGCCACACTCGTAAAACTCGCGATTATTTTCCCGGCGTATGCGCAAGGCATCGGTCTCACCTTTTGGCGAAGCGAGCTCGCAATCGGCTACTGGATGCATATGGGAATCACCGCCTGGGCGGTGATCGCGATCATCATGTGCGCGAGAATATGCACGATCGGTTTTTGGTACGGCGTCGCATTGAACGCAAAACGCTTCAGCGACCCGGTACGGTGGCTTCGGAATCTCGTCCTCGGCATTCGGCGCGGCTTGCGGACGTTCTTTGAAATATCGGCCGTGTATCGTTTTCCCGATCCGATCGCGAAGATCAAAAAATGGCAACGCAGGGCCGCATATGCGCCGCTCCCCGTGCTCAGTCTCGTGAGCGAAGGAACGTCGCTCGCTGCATTTCTTGCCGTGTCACAGCGGCTGAACCATGCGATCGTCATCACGATCCTGCTCGTTACAAGCTTCATCGAAAGCGCGATGCTCGCTCTTTCCTATAAGACATTCTTGACTCGCTTCAACCGATTCCTGCCCCTTGCAATAAACATCGGATGGATTGTTTTCGGGATCGTCACCGCCTACCTCGTCGTGAAATTCATGTTCAGCAAAGAAGACGGTGATGTCCTCGCCGATGACTTCCTGGACCCCCAGGAAGCCGCCGCAGTGATGGACGAGATAACACGAGACGGACCGGTAAACTAGAACCTAATCGAAAACCCCCGATTGCAATCGGGGGTTTTTTCGTTTCGAAGTTCCCGAAAAATCCGTTTCGGCAAACCTTATTTTGGCGGATTCGCTTTTTCTTCCGGGGAGGATCCGCCTCCGGCGGAGACGGCGTCATCCCGCGACAAGACCTCCTTCACTTTCTTCGCGATCGAATCGAGGTCGTCGGTCTTCTCGATATATTCCTCCATGCCAAGCGACTTCGCGAGCTTATCACGGTCGGCCGTTACGGCGGGCCACGGGTCCCTCAGGTTCGTAAGAAACGCGATCTTTATATTTTTCGTCGCTTCATTCTGCTTGATCGCGAGCGCCGCATCCGTTCCCGTAGCATCCGGCATGTGAATGTCCATGAGCACGAGGTCGGGCATCGACTTCACGGCTTCCTCGAATCCTTCTTTCGCGTTCGATGCCGTGAGCGTGCTAAAACCCGACGCATTGAGCTTCACGGACATGATCTCGCGGAGGCTTGCTTCGTCATCGACAATCAGGATCAGCGGCTTCTCTCGCATAACTGTTTTATTTGAGAAACGATTCGATCTGTTCCACGAGCGTATCAAGATCGTCGATTTTCCTGAGATATCCTTTGGCGCCAAGCTGTTCCGAAAACTTGCTGTTCTGCACCTTGATCTCCTCCCGCGGATCTCCGAGACTCGTCAAAAATACCGTTTTGATGCCTTTTGTTTCGGGATCGTCCTGAAGCTGAAGAAGCGCCGTCGCTCCATCCATGACCGGCATATTGACGTCGAGGAGCACGAGATCGGGCTTCAGTTCCTTCGCTTTTTTTACGCCTTCGGCGCCACTTTCGGCGACTTCAATGCGATAGCCCGCAGATAAAAGCTTTGTCGAAAAAATCTCCCGAAAAGCGGCCTCGTCGTCCACTATTAATATGAGGGGTTTGTTTGGCATAGCTCGTTAGCTCGTTAGCTCGTTAGCTCGTTAGCTCGTTAGCTCGTTAGCTCGTTAGCTCGTTAGCAGATGCATTTACTAAAGAGCTAGACGCAAGAAATCTATTGTTTGATTTCCTGCGCTAACGAGCTGAAGAGCTTTCCTTTATTATACAACATCCATTATAATAGCAAGCAATGACTGCAAACAAGATTATTCTTGAAATACGGGCCGGAGCGGGCGGCGACGAAGCCGCTATTTTCGCCGGAGACCTGGGACGCATGTACCAACGGTATGCGGCGAAGCGCGGCTGGACGTTTAACGTCCTCGACAAGAACCAGACGACGCTCCAGGGATTCAAATCGCTCGTCGCCGAGGTCAAAGGTGAGGGCTCTTACGAATCGCTAAAGAACGAATCCGGCGTCCATCGCGTCCAGCGCATCCCTGCGACCGAAAAATCGGGCCGCGTACATACGTCGACCGCGTCCGTCGCGGTGCTTCCGATCGTCGAAGCGAAAGAGGTGAATATCGCGCAAAGCGACCTTGAGTTCACCTTTTCCCGTGCGGGCGGGCCGGGCGGACAGAACGTGAACAAGGTGGAAACGGCGGTGCGCCTGCTCCACAAGCCGACGGGCATCGTCATCTCCTGCCGCGAGGAACGCTCCCAGCACGCGAACCGCGAGAAAGCGCTCGA
>DATLTV010000013.1:0-53566 GCA_035533375.1 Minisyncoccota bacterium | reverse complement strand
GCTCCAGGCCTCGGGGATTTCGGTCGGGCTTCCGTGGGGAGAGGTCGGCAACAGCGAAGTCGGCCACCTCACGCTCGGCGCCGGCAAAGTGCTCTACCAGTACTATCCGAAGATCACGATGGCGATCCGGGACGAAACGTTCTTCGCGAACAAAGCACTCAAGGACGCTTTCGCGCATGCGCGGCAAAATAATTCCGCAGTGAATCTCATGGGACTGCTTTCGAAAGGCAACGTCCACGCTTCACTCGAGCACATCCAGGCCCTGCTCAAAATGGCCGAGATGGAAAAAGTGGCGAACGTGCGGCTGCATCTTTTCGCCGACGGCAAGGACAGCCCGCCGCACACCGTGCAAAAATTCCTTGCGGAACTGCCGAAGGATAAAATAGCGACGCTCATCGGCCGCTATTACGCCATGGATCGGAACGGCGCCTGGCGGCTCACGCAAACGGCATACGATAACCTCACGACGAATACGGCCGGGGAGCTCGTCGCGGATCCCGCGCCGGTCATCGAAGCGATCTTCAAAAAAGGCCTCACCGAGGAATACCTGCCGGCGATGCGCTTCGGCGAAGACACGTGCGTGAAGGACGGCGACGCGATCATCTTCTTCAACTACCGCGAAGATTCGATCCGCCAGCTCGCCGAGTCGTTTATTATTCCCGGCTTCGATAAATTCCCGGTGCAGCAATTCAAGGATCTCCACATTGCGACGATGACCCACTACCGCGACGATTTCGACGTGCCGGTCGCCTTCGCGATGGACAAAGCGGAAAAGCCGCTCGGCGAAGTGCTCTCCGATGCGGGGAAAAACCAATTGCGCCTCGCCGAAACTTACAAATACGCGCACGTCACCTATTTCTTCAACGGCCTCCGCGAGCCGCCGTTCAAAAACGAATTCCGCGCGCTCATCCCGTCGCTCCAGACGCCGCACCCCGAAGAACACCCCGAGATGATGGCGAAAGCGATCACGGACCGGCTCATCGAAGCGGTGCAGACGAACGCGTTCGACTTCATCCTCGTGAATTACGCGAACGGCGACGCGATCGCGCACACCGCGGATTACGATGCGGGCATGCAGGCCGTGCGCGTGATCGACGAGGAGATCGGGCGGCTTCTCAAGGTGGCGATCAATCCCGAGACGCTTCTCGTGATCACCTCGGACCACGGAAACGTCGAAGAAATGCTGAATCCGGCGACCGGCCTCCCCGAAAGCCAGCACGACGCAAGCCCCGTGCCGTTCTATCTCGTCGGCCCCGAATTCCGCGGAAGAAAATTCACGAACTGGAACGATCCCGGGCTCGAAACGCTCGGATCGCTCGCGGATGTCGCGCCCACTATTTTGCAGATCATCGGCATCAAAAAACCGCCCGAGATGACGGGGCGGAGCCTGCTCGAGTCGCTGGTATAGCTCGTTAGCTCGTTGGCTCGTTGGCTCTTTAGTAGATACAATGCTCTTTGGCTAAAAAGCCAAAGAGCCAGGTGCGTCCCAGCCATCGACTTGCTGGGACGCGCTAACGAGCTAGAATAAAACCATGAAGCTCCTCGCAAAACTCATCGGCCACGTACTCGCGAACGCGCTCGGACTTTGGTTCGCGTCAACCTATATTCCCCTGTTCGGCCTTGCGGGCGGGTGGCAGGCGCTCTTTCTCCTCGCGCTCGCGCTCGCCGTGATGAATTTCATCCTCGGACCGATCCTCAAACTCCTCCTCGGCCCCATCATCATCCTCACGCTCGGCATCGGGCTCATTCTCGTAAACGCCCTGATCCTCGCTATTCTTGACAAATTCTCCGCACAGCTTACGATTGGAAGCATTCCGGCGCTCATCTGGGGAACGATCATCATAGGCGTCGCGAACTTCTTAATTCATTTGATTCCATAGAAAATAATAAAGCCCGATAGCTCGTTAGCGCAGGAAATCATACAACGGATTTCCCGCGTCTGGCTCTTTAGTAAATGTATTACTAACGAGCTAACGAGCTTACGAGCTTACGAGCTAACATGTTCCTAGCTATCATCCAAATCATCATCGCCGTCCTTCTTGTCATTTTAATCCTCCTCCAGGAACGCTCTGCGGGACTTTCGGGCATTTTCGGCGGCGAAGGCGGCGGTTATTACCAGACGCGGCGCGGCCTCGAAAAATTTATTTTTATTTCAACGATCGTCCTCGCTGTCGCGTTTGTGGGACTTGCGGTGTATCAATTGGTGTACGGGAAATAAGCTTGTTAGCTCGATAGCGGCGAAATCAACCACGAAACGATTTCGCCGTTTAGCTCGTTAGTAGAAACTATTGAACGATTAATGAGCTAAACGCGAGAAATCTGTTGGAACGATTTCGAGCGCTAACGAGCTAACGAGCTAAAAGGCTATGTTCAAAAAGATCTTCCTCTCTTTTACTCGACGCGAACGGATCGTTTTCTTCATCGCCCTGGGCGCGGCGATCGTGAGCGGCGCCTCGCTCGTGGGCGCGGGACTTACGGCCGCAACGCGCGACGTGCCGGCGGCGGGCGGCGATTATGCCGAAGGCGCGGTGGGCCAGCCGATCTACGTAAACCCCGTGATCGCCTCGAGCCAGACCGATAAAAGCCTCTTCAAACTCGTTTTCGCGAATCTTGGCGAACTCGCGCAAAGCATCACGATGTCGCAGGACGGCAGGACCTGGGACGTGCGGCTCAAGGAGAATCTCAAGTGGCAGGACGGGCAACAGCTCACCTCGGACGACGTGATCTTCACCGTGCAGGAAATCCAGGACCCGGCCACCCAGTCCCCGCTCGCGGCCTCCTGGCAGGGCGTTTCGGCGTCGCGCGTCTCCGAGCTCGAACTCCAATTCAGCCTGATTAACCCGTACGCCTTTTTCGGCGATACGGTGAATGCCCTTTATCCGATTCCGAAACATCTTTTCGTCGACACCCCGCCCGCGAATTGGAAGCTGTCCGATTATAATTTGAAACCCGTTGGTTCGGGCCCGTATCAATTCGTGAACTACGACAAGCGCCCGGACGGATTCATCACGGATTACAAACTTGCCGCATGGAAAAGTTTTCCGGGGACCGCCGCCCTTATCCAGAACTTCGATTTCCGCTTTTTCGCGCAGACGGACGACCTCATATCGCATTTCAACTCGGGCGCGATCGACGGCCTTGCGAGCCTGGACTCCGCGAACCTTGCAAGCGTGAAACGTCCCTACGAACTCATCCCCTTTAAATTGCCGAGTTACTATGGGGTATTTTTAAACCAGAGCCAAAGCTTGCCGCTCCAAGACGCCGCGGTGCGGAATGCGCTTAATCTCCTTACCGACCGCAATGCGCTCGTGAATGCCGCGCTCGGCGGCCATGGCTCACCCGCAATCGGCCCCATTCCCGAGAACTCGCCGAATTTCGATCACAATCTCGTTCCCACGAGCACGCTCGGCGGTGCGGATGCGCTGAGTGAAGCGAGCGCCACGCTCGACGCCGCCGGCTGGGTGATGACCTCGTCAAGCTTCCGCGAAAAAAAGATCGGCGGACAGGAAGTGCCGCTCGAACTCACGCTCACCGTGCCGCAAATCGATTTCCTGGAAACGACCGCGAACTTGCTGCAGAGCGCCTGGCAAAGCGCGGGATTCAAGATTGATCAGGACGTCGAGCCCGCGGACGCGCTCGCCGCGAACGCCGTGAAAAATCGCAGCTACGAAATGCTGCTCTTCGGCAACATTCTCGGCCCGAGCGACGACCTCTATTCCTTCTGGAACTCGTCGCAGCGCTTCTACCCGGGCCTCAATCTCGCGATCTATAACAGTGCGACGGCGGATTCGCTCATTAATTCCATCCGGCAGGAGCTCGATCCGGCAAAACGCGCGGCGAATTTCATCAAGCTTCAGGACACGATCGTGAATAGCGCGCCCGCCATCTTCCTCTATTCGCCGGACTATCTCTATATAGCCGACAAAAATCTCCACGGCGCGCAGGGCGGCACGATTGCCGATCCATCCGACATCTTCGGCGGCACCGCGGGCTGGTACCTGAATACGGCGAGGGTACTGAAATAGCTCGTTGGCTCGATAGCGCTCGAAATCAAGAAATGGATTTCGAGCGTTTAGCTCGTTAGCCACCCTATCGTCGTCCCTGCGAAGGCGGGGATCCACTCCCGGACGTCGCGTTCAAAAAGCGTAGATCCCGAACCAAGTTCGGGATGACGGAAGAGACTAACATTTGACTTTTAAACCAGTCCTTGCTACAATGAACATAACCTCGATTAACTCCTCCTTTGTTAACGATCCGATGAAACGATATCTGCCGAACGTTCTGCGGGCATAGGCCTTTGGAAAAAGGCGCTTTTGGGTTATTCTCTAAACACGCTTCATCGGGCAGATGGCGGAACTGGCAGACGCACTGGCTTCAGGAGCCAGCGGGAGCAATCTCATGAGGGTTCGAATCCCTCTCTGCCCACAATACAAAAAGGAAAACTTAACGAGTGTGGCGAGTTTTAGATTTTCTTATATCTTGCCGCAGACAAAACCGAAACAGCAGGACAATGGAGGGTAAATTCAAAAATAAAACAGAAGATCCCACGGCCGCGCGGCAACGCACGAGTTATACAACGATATATTAAAAAATAATTAGAACTCACGAAATCAATTTATGATAAAAAAACAAGATAGCCAACCGAACGAGCGGCCCGCAGAACGGCCGCACATCAAGCCGCCGGCGATTCCGCCGCGTCAACCTCGGCCCGCCACAGACGGCCATCCCGAGGGACGACCGATGCGAACTCCGGAACAGCGGCCGGATCACGGCCAGCGCGGCGCCGGACGCCCGCCCGCCCGCCGAAGCTTCGGCGAAAACAGGCCGCCGCGTGGCGACCGTGGCGGAGCGCGCCGCCACGGCACTCCGCCAGCATCTTTCCGCTCGCCCGCGACGGGCGCACGTCCGACGGTACATGTTCCCGCGGAACACGAGGGCAATCCCGATGCGCTCCGCTTCGTACCGCTCGGCGGCCTCGAAGAAGTGGGGCGGAACTCGATGTTTTACGAATATAAAAACGAGATCGTGATCATCGACCTCGGCCTGCAATTCCCCGAAGAGGAAACGCCGGGCATCGATTATATCATCCCGAACGTCGCCTACCTCGAAAAGAAAAAACAAAATATCGTCGCGGTCGTGCTTACGCACGCTCACTACGACCACATCGGCGCTCTGCCGCACGTCATGGGCAAGATAGGTAACCCCCCGATCTACGCGACCTCGCTTACGAAAGCGATCGTCGAGAAGCGCCAGACCGACTTCCCGAATGCCCCGAAAATGAACATCCAGATCGTGCGAAACGGCGATAAAGTGAAGCTCTCGAACCATTTCGACGCCGAATTCTTCGGCGTGCCGCACACGGTGCCCGAGACGACGGGCGTCGTCCTCAAAACTCCGATCGGCAACATGGTGCACTTCGCCGATTTCCGCATCGACTACGACGAAAAAGGGAATGCATACGGCCTCGAGGAATTCGAGCGCATCGGCAAGGAAGGCGTGCACACGTTCACGATCGATAGCACGAACGCCGAAAAAGCGGGGCATACGATCTCCGAAAAAACCGTCGAGAAAAATCTCGAAGAGATCTTCCTGAAAGCCGAAGGCCGCATCATCGTCGCGACCTTCGCCTCGCTCCTCACCCGCATCGCGGAGATCATCAAGATCGCGGAAAAGCTCGGCCGCAAAGTGGCGCTGAACGGCTACTCGATGAAAACGAACGTCCAGATCGCGCAAAATCTCGGTTTCGTCACAGCGAAGGAAGGCACGCTCATCGCCGTCGAAGAAATCGGCAAATACAAGGACGATAAACTCATGATTCTTTCCACCGGCGCGCAGGGCGAATCGAACGCCGGGCTCATGAAAATGATCAACGGCGAGCACCGACATGTGAAAATCAAGCCGGGCGACACGGTCGTCCTCTCCTCGTCCGTCATCCCCGGCAACGAAAAAAGCGTGCAGGTCGTGAAGGACAACCTTGCGCGGCAGGGCGCGCTCGTCCACCACTCGGCCCTGATCGACATCCACTCCTCGGGCCACGCGCCGAAGGAAGACTTGAAGCTCGTGATGAAGCTCATTAATCCGAAATTCCTCGTGCCCGTGCACGGCTACTATTTCATGCGCGCGGCGAACGCCCGCTCGGCGCAGGAAGTCGGTATTCCGAAGGACCACATCTTCCTTATGGACAACGGCCAAGTCGCGGAGCTTACGAAGGACACCTTCAGGGTGACTAAAGAAAGCGTGCCGGCGTTTTACGTAATGGTGGACGGACTCGGCGTGGGCGATGTCGAGGAAGTCGTCGTCCGCGACCGCAGGGCGCTTGCGCAGGAAGGAATGATCGTGATTATTCTCACCGTCGACCGCGACAAAGGCAAAGTACTCAAAAGCCCCGACATCATCTCGCGCGGATTCATCTACCTCAAAGACAACGGCGGCATGCTCGACGAAGTCAGAAAAAAAATCCGCGATCTTATGAACCGCCTCCCGAGCTACCAGCCAATCGAGCCCGACTATGTGAAAACGCTCATCCGCGACCAAGTGGGGCAGTTTCTCTACAACAAAACTCGCCGGCGGCCTATGATTTTACCCGTAATTATCGAGATATAGTTTCCGGCTGGCCGATACTACCCCCCCGTCGCGATCGAGACGACAAAAAAGCCGCGCTACGCGGCTTTTTTGTCTTTATAAAAATTTTATCTCCGGGGAATATAATGCAGATATGTCGAATCTTATTCCCGCCGAACGCATCGACCAACGGATATATATCTTGCGCAGATCGCGCATCATGCTCGATGCCGATCTTGCCGAGCTTTACGGCGTTCCGACAAAAGCGCTGAATCAAGCGGTAAAGCGCAATCGGGCGCGCTTTCCGAAAGATTTTATGTTTCAACTGAATTCAGTGGAGGCTCGCGCCATCTTAAACTTGAGGTCACAAAATGTGACTTCAAGTCACGGCGGACAGCGCCATCTTCCGTATGTATTCACCGAGCACGGAGCGGTCATGCTCGCGAACGTACTCAAAAGCCGGCGTGCCATCGGCGCAAGTATTCATATCGTCCGCGCCTCCGGCAAGCGCTGACTGCGAACCAGCAGCTTGCGCGAAAGATTGCAATACTCGAAGGGCGATCGCGAAAGCAGGATGCCGACATTGCGGGCATCCTCGCAATCCTGCGAAAACTCCTCGCCTCGCCACCGCTTCCGTCGGAGCGCCCGATGGGATTTTCAACCGGCCGCAATCGGTGATACTATGAGAATCATGAAACCCATCCTCGTTTCCGGCATCCAGACCACCGGCCGCCTGCATCTCGGCAACTATTTGGGCGCACTCAAGAATTTTGTCGACCTCCAAAACTCCGGCGCATACGAGTGTTATTTTTTTCTCGCCGACCTTCATTCGCTCACGGAGCAGTTCGATCCGAAAGAAAAGCCGAAGCAAGTGCTCGAACTTGCGGCCGATTTCCTGGCGGCCGGTCTTGATCCGAAGAAATCGGTTATTTTCCAGCAATCGCAAATCCCGGCGCACAGCGAACTCGCATGGATCCTCGGCACCATCGCTCCGATGGGAGAGTTGAAACGCATGACTCAGTTCAAAGAAAAATCGGAGAGGGACAAGGAAGATGCGAATGTCGGGCTTTTTTACTATCCGATACTTATGGCTGCGGACATCTTGTTGTACGACGCGAAGTTCGTTCCGGTCGGCGATGACCAACTCCAGCACCTCGAGCTCGCGCGGACGCTCGCGCGCAAATTCAACGCGAAGTTCGGCGATACCTTCACGGAACCGAAGCCGCTCCTCACACAAACTCCGCGCGTCATGAATCTCGCGGAGCCCGGACGGAAAATGTCCAAATCGCGCTCGCACCCGATGAACGTGGTCTACGTGGACGACGCGCCCGAAGATATCAAAGCAAAAATCGCGCGCGCAACGACGGATTCCGGCTCCGAAGTTTCCTATGAGCCGGAAAAAAAGCCGGGCCTCGCGAATCTGATTGATATGTACGCCGCACTCTCGGGCAAAGAGCCGAAAGCGGTAGCGGAAGATTTTTCAGGAAAAAAATACTCCGAATTCAAGGCCGCGCTCGCGGAGCTCGTGGCCGACCACTTCGCCGGATTCCGGGAACGGAAAAAAGCCCTCCTCGCGAAGCCGGAAACAATCGAAAAAGCCATCGCGGAAGGTTCGAAGAAGGCCGGGAAGGTTGCGAATAAAAAGATGGCCGACGCGAAAAAGAAGATCGGCCTCGCGCTTTGATCTTCCCGATCCTCCCGATACTCACTCCCCTCATTCGCGCGAATGAGGGAAATCGTATTTTGCGCTCGTAATTAAAAACGCCCGCGGTATTTGCGGGCGTTTTGTTCAAACCTGCCTCGAAAGTTTCACTCCGAAGATGCTTTCGGTGCCGGTTCTGCCGGCTTTGCCGGAGGATCTTCCGGCAACGGCGGCGGTGCTTTCGGCGGACGATCGTCTTTTTTAAAGATAACGCTCGGCTTGCCTTTGCCGCCCGCAGCAGGCACGAGCTCAAGATAAAGCTTGTCGTCGTCCCGTGTCACCTGCCCCGAACCGATAAGGCGCGCGATCGGGTTCCCGATGTGATGCTCGATCTTCTTATTGAGCAGCCGCGCACCGAACTTCGGGTGGTCGGTCGCCTCCGTCACGATAAAATCGCGGACAGCGGCGTGAATATCGAGCGCGAGCGGAAATCCCATCGAAGCAAGATGCTCCGTAAGCGCGGATATTCTTTCTCCGAATATCTCGTCGAGTCCTTCCCTGTCCAGCGGATGATAGACGACCACCTGGACGCGGCCGAGGAATTCCGGACGAAATACTTTTTCCGCCTCTTTGATCGAGACGCCGTAAATATCATCGCCCACTTTCTGCGTCACCGTTGCGTCGTTCCGCTCGCCGTTGAAAAATCCGAGTCCGTGGCTCCCCTGCATAATGCTCGCAATCTTGTCGGACCCGACGTTCGAAGTCATCACGATGAACGCGTGTTTCAAGTTCACCGGCTCCCCATTCGCCAGGCGCGTTTCACCTTCATCTGTCGCCTCGAGAAGGAAGTGGTGGATCGCTTCGTGTCCTTTCTCAAGTTCGTCGAACAGGAGAAAGATAAACAGCGGCTTGTCGCACAGCTTCAACTGTACATACGACTTATACTCGCTTTCTTTCTGGCCATACTGCATAAGCAACGCCATTTTTGCTTCGGGGCGTCTCGCAAGCCGGACCTGTCTCAGGGCATTATCCGCTTCCTGCCGCAGTTTTTTCGCCCGTTCGTCGTTCTTCAGGTATTTTTCGACCGCCAGCTTGAGCGCCGGCGCCTCGAGCCGCTTCTGCGACAACCGCGGCTCTTCGTCATACCCGATGTATCCCGGTGGAGCGCCGATGAGCGACGCAAGCGTATGCCGTTCGTTATGGCTCGGGCAGGAAACCTTCGTAATCGCTTTCTGGTCGCCGAGAAAAAATTCGGCAAGCAGCTTCAGCAGATACGTCTTTCCCGAGCCCGAAGGCCCCATCGCAAGCAGAGCGAGGATCGGGCCGTTTTCCCATACGGGCGAGAGAAAATTATTATACGCTTCGACCACGGACTTGATTGCCCGCGGCTGGCGCTTGAGCCTGTGCTCCAAAAAATCCTGGAGCTCCTGCGCCCGCGGATGCAAAAACGTCGTGTCGAGCGTCTTTCTTTTTTTTCCCACAGCGGCCACCTCCCTTTGTCAATCAATACATAACGCTTCTTTTAGTATACCATTTGAGAATTTCCGGTAGCGGTCTCCGGACGCGACTTTTCATTTGCCTGTTTCCCGTTTTTGTGCTAACATTTCGGCAGAAATCTTCACAGGGAGGAGCGCGATGGATATCCATCCTATTCGGCTTTCGAGCAAAACATTTACAACCTGGTTTCATTGGCTCAAGGACGAACTGCGGCCGGCATATGCGCATACGTTGCTATCGATCAATCGCGATCAACTCATTCACGTCGACCGCCTCGTCATGCTCGGATCCATCATCAGAAAAGAAATCGGCCTTGTGTTCGATCGCGACGAATTCGCAGCCGCGGCCTGGCTCCATGCGGTACGCGAGTCGCCGCCGCTCCGCGAAGAAATCCTCGATCTCGGCCGCGCCTGGACGTATGAAGGCCAATCCGAGCTTGCGGAGATCGGCCATGACGAGGAAGACCTACGCGCATTCGTCGAGACGCGCGGCACGGAATTTTATTGCCGCAATCTTCTCGAATGGAGCCCGTTCAACGAAGACGCACGCGACCGCATCATCCACGCCATACTCCACTATGCGGACCAGGCGCTCGACACGGATGATCCGACGCTCACGCAAGCGCTCGTCGTCGCCCATAAAGCCTGCGAATTGCATCGAGTGTAAGAACGGCGGGGATATCCCGCAAACACAAAGACGCACGCGGAAACCGTGCGCCTTATTTTTTTCAAAAACATTTACGGCAAAGCGCGGCTTTTATCTTTTTTAAACCTTTCGTATTCCTATCCACGCTTCCGCGCCATCCACTTTCGTCGATGCCTCCGCATCGAACTTTTCTGATTTACCGTATGAAACCGACGCCGCGCCGACATCGGATTTGAACGCGCCTTCGTTTTTCTGCACCGCGTTCTTCGCCGCAACGGGAAGTTCCAGCATCACCGCAACTTTGTCCTTCGGCGCAAGGCCCGCTTCCTGGCGCAATCCCTGCACCGCGCGCGCGACCTCGCGGAGCAGTCCTTCTTCTTTCAACTCCGGCGTAATCGTGGTATCGAGTTCAACTTCACCCGCAATCTTTTCATCAAATGCCACTTCCTTCACATTCACTTCGTCCGCAAGAATGGTAAGCAGATCATGTTGAGATTTGAGACTTGAGACCTGAGACTTGATTTTCATATTCGCGAGTGGTTGCCGCACCTTTAATTTCAACTCGGCCCGCTTCGCAAGGCCGAGGCTCGCAAGCCGACGCGCCTCCGCCATTCCCTCGATCAATTTGGCATCGATCTTTCCCTTCGCTTTCGGCCAGGAATCGAGATGCACCGATTCCCGCTCTTTGAAGTTTTCGTATAATGATTCGGCGAAGAACGGCGTAAATGGCGCAATAAGTTTTGTCGTTTCGCGAAGCACGAAGCCGAGCGTCGCCGACGCCGATTTGAAATCAACCTCATCCGTCGAATGCTGTAAGCGCTTCCGTGACCGGCGGATATACCAGCGCGAAAGATCGTCTACGAACGATTCTATCGCGAGCGCCGCTTCCCGGATCTCGTATTGCTCGAGCCGCGCGGATGCTTCTTCGGCTACCTCATCCAATCTCGCAAGAATCCATTGATCGAGAACATTTTTCGATTGCGGAGGTTCGGAACCAACACCGCCCGAGGCATAGGTTTTCCAAAATGCAACCGAATTCCAAAGGATCAGGTGCATCCTCCGGTAGGATTTCAAAATCTCGAGCTCGTCGAAATTCTTCGGCTCGCCGAGCGGGTTCGCCGTATAAAAATACCAGCGCACGGCATCGGCGCCGTATTTCCGTATCACGGCCCAGGGATCGACGACATTGCCTTTTGATTTGGACATTTTCTGGCCGAATTTGTCGTTGATAAGTCCGAGCGAGATCACGTTCTTGTAAGGCGCTTCGTATCCGAGCGCGGTTGCGACCGCAAGCAGGGTGTAAAACCAGCCGCGCGTCTGGTCCATGCCTTCGGCGATATAATCGGCGGGATACGCTTCGGGTGGTTTCGGATTCCGGATTTCTGATTTCTGATTTTTCACGCAAGCGAACGGGTAGTGATCTTGCGCGAACGGCATCGCACCGGAATCGTACCAGACGTCCGCCACCTCTTTTATCCGGCGCATCTCTCCTCCACATTTTTTGCAGGGCAGCGGGATATCGTCGGCGAACGGCCGATGCAGATCCACTTCGCCCGTGTCGTTCCGCGGCACGATCTTCACGCGGAGCTCGCCGAACGCCGCAGGCACGACAAAATCGTCTCCGCGGTCTTGTTTCTCCCTGATCGCGCGCTTCTCGCTCCATGCCTCCGCCGCGTGCGTGAGCATCCAGATCGGATACTCGTGGCTCATGATCAAAATATTTTTGCCGTTATACTTTTTTTCCAGTTCCGTCACGGCCTGCCACATGCGCGCCCGCAGGTCGCGCAACGTTTCCCCTCCTTCCGGAGCGCCTTCAAAGCGCGATTCAAGCGTCGGGAACAGTTTGTGCCACCCTCCTTCGTGCCGGCCGGCGAACACGCCGAGATGGATCTCGCGGAGTCGTTTGTCGAATTCGACGGGAACCCCAAGGACCGCCGCCGCGATCTCCGCACTCTCTTTGGTACGCAACACGTCCGACGCGACGATGAAATCGATTTTCTTTTTATGGCTTGCAAGCTCTTTTTTCAATGCTTCCGCCGACCGCCGCACCTGGTCGCGGCCAAGCTCCGTAAGATGCAACTCCTTCTGCCCCGAATCGAGGATCTTCTCGATCAAATTCTCCGCGAACCCGTGCCGCATCGTCCAATAACTATTTTTCGATCCTCCCGCTTTCGCGCTCAGATCATCGAGGCCGCCGATCACTTCGAGCTCGCCGCACTTTTTGCACTCCCAGATCGGCAATGGCGCGCCCCAATAACGTTCGCGCGAAAGATTCCAGTCCTTCACTTCGCGGAGCCACTCGCCGAAGCGGCCTTCCTTCACGTGTTCCGGCATCCAATTTATTTTTTTGTTTGCGGCCAGAAGCTTCTCGCGCAATGAGGACATCGCGATGAACCATGACGTGCGCGCGTAGTAAAGAATCGGTGTTCCGCAGCGCCAGCAGTAAGGATATTCGTGCGTATACGCTCCTTTGCGGAGCAAATTCCCGTCCTTTTCGAGATGCGCGAATATTTTTTCTTCCGTTTCTTTGGATTTTACATAGGAACCGGCGAGGCCCGACACGTCCTTCGTGAATTTCCCTTCTTCGTCCACGGTATGATGCTCCGGCAGACCAATCTTTTTACCGAGCCGATAGTCGTCCTCGCCGTACATCACGGCCGTATGCACGACGCCCGTACCATCTGTTGTTGTCACAAAATCCGCAGGGTAGATCTTGTATGATTTTTCTTTTTGCAATGCGGGAATATTAAAAAGCGGTTCGTATTCCAAGCCAACGAGTTGCGAGCCCGTGATTTCGCGCGAAACATGCGCGCTATCAAGCCCAAGATCCTTAAGCCGATCGACTGCGGCAATCAAATATTCTCCGCTTTGTTCTACGGCGCGATACTGTATATTCGGGCCGACTGCGAGCGCCACGTTTCCGGGAAGCGTCCAAGGGGTCGTTGTCCACGATAATATGTATATTTTATCTTTGCTCTTTATGGTATGATCGCCGATTTTTTGTCCAGATTTTAACTTGAATTTCACATACACCGAATTGTCGGTCGTCTCTTTATATCCCTGCGCGAGCTCGTGCGAGGAAAGCGCCGTGCCGCACCGCGTGCACCACGGCACGACCTTGTGCCCTTTGTACAACAGCTTGTTCTGCCAGATTTTTTGGAGCGTCCACCAAAGCGTCTCGATATATTCCGGCTCGTACGTCACGTAGGCGTTCTTGAGATCGAGCCAGTAGCCGATGCGGCGCGTCATGCTCTCCCACTCGTCTTTATAAAGCCACACCTGCTCTTTCGCTTTCTCGTTGAACCGCTTCACGCCGTATTGTTCGATGTCCTTTTTCGATTTGAAGCCGAGCGCTTTTTCCGCAGCCATCTCGACCGGGAGCCCGTGCGTATCCCAGCCGGCTTTCCGCGGCACGTAAAATCCGCGCATCGTTTTGTAGCGCAGGATTACGTCCTTCACGATGCGCGCGAGCACGTGGTGGATCCCCGGTTTCCCATTCGCATACGGCGGGCCTTCGTAAAACACGAAGGTATTTTTTTTTCCGGCTCCGGCTTTTTCCGGCTTGTTCTTCTCGAGACTTTTCTCGAAAATATGCTTTTCCTCCCAGAACTTCAAAACCTCCTCTTCTTTCGCGGGGAGATTGAATCCGGTATCGGTCTTCGCTTCATCATTGGCTGGCATATTCCCTCAAAATATCAGTTTTTCGCCGAAAAATCAACGATAAAAAAGGCGCCGCTTTTCCTCCAGAAGAGGATCCGCCTCCGGCGGGCGCGACGCCATTGAAACCCAACTTACTTGATATCCAGATCCGACGGTAGCTTGAGCCGTTTGTCATATTCGCGCAGAAGTTCTTCTGCGGTAATGCCGCGACGAGCGGCCATCTGTTCCGCGGCGATGAGATAGAGAGGCTTCAAATTTAGTCCGCGCGCAATGACTTCCTCGCGGGAAAGCCTGAATTCGCGCATCCTGCTTTGGATTATGTCCTCTTCGAATCCCGCTTTCGCTTCCTCGACGGAGATGCCGAGACGTTTGGCCCGGTGTAACCAAATTTTTTCCATCAGCTCTTTGGTGGGCGTTTTGGCGGCATCTTCCGGCGTGAGGCCTTCGACGTTCGCGGGAAGTATCGGCTGCGCATGCGATCCACGCCGCGAGAGCAGGATAAGGGCAACCGCCAAAAGCACCGCTATGATCTCTCCGAGGACAGAAAATGACCCTATAACCATGTTACACCTCCATGAATTCCCGCTGCCTTCAATAATGAGCGATGCGCGCGTGAGCGTCAACCATCGGCTAATTCGCACGAATTAGCCGATGCCGCTGGCTTAGCGGGACGGCATCAAATCTCCTCCGTCGTTTCGATTCCCAAAAGCGCGAGGCCGTTTTTGAGCGTTTCCGCAGCCACGGAGATGAGCGATAAGAGCGCGGCGCGGCGGACGGGATTTTCTTCTTTCAACACCGGCGTTGTTTCGTAGAATTTGTTCGCGAGGACGGCGAGTTTGTGAAGATAGGCCGCGAGCGTGCTCGTCATGAGCGCCTCGCCCGCGCGCGCGACCTCGTCGGGAAATTCGAATATCTTCCGCATGAGCGCGAGTTCAATATCGGAATTGAGCATCTCGAATTTTTGAGATTTGAGGTTTGAGGTTTGAGATTTTCTGATAATGCTTTTCAAGCGCGCATACGTGTACTGCAAATACGGCCCGCTATCGCCCGTGAAGTCGAGCATGCGCTCCCAATTGAATGTGATGTCCGAGTTGCGGTTCTCTTTGAGGTCGTTGTACTTCAGGGCTCCGACGCCGACGGCTTCCGCGATCTTGTCTTTCACCTTCGCCTGAAGCGCCGGATTTTTCTCGTCGACCACTTTCCGCGCAAGCTCGATCGCTTTGCGCAATACGTCTTTGAGGAGGATCGTCCGGCCTTCGCGCGTCGCAAGCTTCGTGCCCGCTTCGCCGAGCACCAGACCGTATTTCACGTGTTTGAGCTCGGCTTTATCCATGCGAAGAATTTTCGCAATGGCGAAAAGCTGCTCGAAGTGAAGCGATTGCTCATTGCCCACGACGTAGAGTATTTTCTCGGGCTTGAATTTTATGATGCGGTAACGGAGCGCGGCGATGTCGCGCGTGAGGTACAGGCTTGCGCCATCGGCTTTTAGGACAAGTGCAGGCGGCAGTTTCAGGGCGTCGAGATTCACGATGAGCGCGCCGCCGCTTTTCGTGAGGATGCCTTCGTTCCGCAATTCCTCGACAAGCGGCCTCATGTTCTTTTCAAAAAAACTTTCGCCGATGTATGTATCGAAACCGACGCCGAGCGTCGCATAAATCTTGTCGAGCTCCTTCAGGGATTCCTTTTTGAACCATTCCCAGAGCTTGCGGTTTTCCTTATCGCCGTCTTCGAGCTTCTTGAACTCGGCCTGGCCCTGCATCTCAAGCATCGGATCGCGCTTCGCCTCGTCGTGGAAGCGCACGTATAGCTTCTGCAGTTCGTCGATCGGATGTTCCTTGACCTTTCGTTTATCCCCCCATGTTTTATAAGCGGCGATGAGCTTGCCGAACTGCGTTCCCCAATCGCCCAAATAATTCCAGCGGATCACTTTGTAGCCGAGGTACTCGAAAATATTCGCGAGAGCGTCGCCGATGATCGTCGTGCGCAGGTGGCCCACGTGCATCATCTTGCCGATGTTCGGCTGGGAATATTCGACGATCACGGTCTTGTTTTTGTGAGCGGCGCTCCTGCCGAATGTTTTTTCTTTCGCCGCTTTTGCGAATTCGTTTTGTACGGTCTCTTTCGCAAGCCAAAAATTCACGAAGCCCGGCGGCGCCGCTTCCACCTTTTCAAAAAGTCCCGCGGGCGCCGATACGGCGATTTTCTCCGCGAGCTCTTTCGCGAACTCAAGCGGGGTTTTACCGGAAGGCTTCGCTAGCCGGAGCGCGATGTTCGTCGAATAATGCCCGAAGTTCTCTTTTTCGGGAACGAAAATATCGACCGGCCCGCTGCCGACCGCTTTCCTTAGAATCTCCTCAATCTTGGACTTCATAAAAATGACATGTATTCCCTCCTATGCTATTTCATACGCGGTGGCATCCCGATGATCATCCTACCGTGCGCAAGAGGGAAAGACCCCAAGTGGCTCCGAATGAACCCCTCTTCCGCACCAATCGGGCCAGCCACCGCCCTTTTATTTTGCGGTCACGGACTTTTTATAGAACCTATCTCAAAAATACCACGGGGCGCGATATGGGCCAAATCCCCATCTGGTTTCGGCTCTTTTTATACGCCGTTGCAACGAAAGATTCGGATATATCGGTTCATTCATACGAATGGGCCGGTGATGGTTTATACTGAACTGATGGAGAAGCCGCCGGACACAATCGCTTTGAACCGCCGCGCGCGGTTCGATTACGAGATCGCGGAAACTTTCGAAGCGGGCATCGAGCTCCGCGGCTTCGAGGCGAAAAGCGCGAAAGCCGGACAGATGCAGCTTTCGGGAGCGCATACGCTCGTCCGGGGAAACGAGCTCTGGCTTTTGAATTCACAGATTCCGGCGTATCAACCGAAAAATTCGCCGCTCGATTACGACCCCGGCCATACGCGCCGGCTTCTTATGCACACGGCGGAAATCAAACGCATCGCGGGGCTTATGAAAGAGAAAAAATCCTCGCTCATCCCGCTCCGCGCGTACGTCAAAAAAAACCTCGTGAAGATCGAACTCGGACTCGGCCGACCGCGCAAAAAATCCGACAAGCGGGAATTCCTCAAAGAGAAATCCGCGCGACGCGAAATGCGGGAGGAGTAGCCGGGACATAACAAGATACTGTACGACGAAGAAATTCGCTCAGAAAGGTTCCGCCATAAACGCCGAAACATCTGCCTGGTTGAAAATGGGGGCGGAAAATTATAAAATTGACGAAAGATATGATCGAAATCAGCCATCTCAAAAAATTCTACAGCAAGCGGCTCATTATCGATGATCTTTCTTTTGCCGTCAAAACAGGCAGTGTGTTCGGCTTCCTCGGACAGAACGGCGCGGGAAAAACGACGACGATCAAAATGATGACGGGGATTGCGGCGCCGGACAGCGGTACGATCACGATCGGCGGCAAGGATTCCGCGGACATAGCGATGCGCGAGACGATCGGTTTCATGCCGGAAGCGCCGTATTTCTACGACCGACTCACGGGCCTCGAATTTCTCCGCTTCTGCGGCGCGCTCTTCCCGCGACACAAATCCGACGAAGCATACGCACAAATCCTCAAGGATATCGGCATCTATGACGCGCGCAACCGCAGCATCAACACGTATTCGAAGGGTATGAAACAGCGGCTCGGCTTCGCACAGGCGCTCGTGAACGACCCCGACTATATTTTCCTCGACGAACCGCTCGACGGGCTCGATCCTTTGGGCCGCCGCGAAATAAAAAAAATAATCCTTGGCCTCAAAACCGCCGGCAAAACCGTTTTCTTCAATTCACATATTCTCTACGACACGGAGGAGATCTGCGACGAGATCGGCCTGATCCACGACGGAAAACTGCTTTATGCCGGCGGCGTCAAGGAATTCTGCAAAGGAGTGCCGCTTGAGCAGCGGTTTGTGGAAACGGTGGAGGAAGAAGCTCGTAAGCCCGTAAGCCCGTAAGCTTTATGAAAAACATTTTTGTTATCGCCAAAAACACTTTTCGCGAAACGATCCGCGACCGGATTCTCTACGGCATCGTCGGTTTTTCGTTCCTCTACGTAGCGTTCTCCATCCTCCTCGCGAAGGTGTCTCTCGGCGAGATCGTAATCCTCAAGAGTTTTGGGCTCGCGGGGATCTACGCATTCGGGATCATCATCACGATCTTCCTCGGCGCCTCAATCATCTATAAAGAGCTCGAGCGACGCACGCTGTATTTCGTTTTCTCGAAACCCGTCTCGCGTTTGCAGCTCATACTCGGAAAATTCTTCGGCCTGTACGCCGCAATCGTACTCGTGACCGCGCTCATGACCGCGGTATATCTCGCGGTCATCGGATGGAATGGAGGCGGATTCGACGCGCTCGGCCTTCTCTCGGTATTTTTTGAACTGCTCGAGATGGCGGTATTCACGGCGCTCCTCGTCTTTTTCTCGACGATCGCTACACCACTCACTTCGACGATTGCCGCGGTCATGCTCCTTTTCGGCGGCCATTCGATGAGCTCGGTCCTCCGGACGGCATCGCAGATCGGCGGCCCGTTCTACCGTTTCATACAAGCCGTCTATTATATTTTCCCGAATCTCGAGAAATTCGATATCCGCAGTCTCGCCGTCCACCATATTGCCGTAAGCGCAAGCGTTGTCGCTCTCGCCGCGCTCTATGCGATCCTCTACACAGCAATACTCCTGTGGCTTGCGAACTTCTTTTTGAAGAGAAAAGAATTATAAAAAAATTTTCTCTATTTTTATCCACATTATCTCCGTTTTTCTCCCGTTGCGCGGCAAAAATCGAGAAATATCGATAAAAATTGAGAAATATAGTGAACATGAATATCTCCGCCGCCCTCAAACGAACCGGCATCCTTCTCCTCCTCGCAGGCGTCATCTTTTTGCAGGTCGGCTATGACCGCGCGAAACCGCAGGGTCAAGAGGCGGAAGCGCCACAGCTCTCGCTCCCGATGGTCAAGGCGTTCGACCTCGGCCTCGATTCCGCCGCCGCCGGATTCTACTGGGTGAACCAGGTGATCTTCGAACTGCCGACGCTCAAGTACGGCTTCGACAAATTCACCGAAGATCTCGCGTTCGTGAATGCCCTCGATCCGCGCTTCAGCTTCCCCTATTATTGGACGGTACTCCTGCTTCCGGACACGAATTATCCCGATGCCGCGAACGCCGCGATCGCAATCGGCACCCGCGGTGTGCAACAGGCCGATCCCGACTGGCGCGTATCCTTTTTCCTTGCAACGACCTACTACCTCGACAAGAACGACTGGACGAACGCCGCAAAATATTTCAACCTCGCGGCGCAGGACCCCGGCGCGCCTTTTTATATCGTGCGTTTCTCCGAAAATTTCGGCATCGCGCCGAACGTGCGCGAGCGGACGAAGGAAGTATGGCAAGCGATCGCACAATCAAGCGACGACCCCGTGACCAAAGCCCGCGCCGAAGCGTACGTCGCACGACTCGATATGTTCGATTTTCTCGAACAGGCGGTGCGGGTATATAAACAACAATATGGAAAGTTCCCCGCAAAGATCGGCGACCTCGTGAGCGGCGGAATTTTGACCGCGCTCCCGCAGGACCCATTCGGCTTTCAATTTCAGATTTATCAGGACGGCACGGTGGGAATCGTGAAATAAGCAGGGGCTTAGCCAGAAAGTCCGAGCATAGCGTCTTTTTATTGTCATCCCGGATCCGCCTCTGGCGGAGTCCGGGATCCATACATTTTAAATCATTTCATACTCTATGGATCCCGGACATCCCGCTGCGGCAGGATTCCGGGATGACCAAGGCAGGTCGGTTATAAGTTTTTTACGCAAATCGCTTGCATTTCCTCTCTTTTTATGGCACACTGACCGCAGTTCACTCCAAGCACATTGCAAATTTAGAATCGATCCCGATGTTCTCTTCGGAACCGGTTCAATCGGAAAGAGTCGACTTATAAAATACTATTACTATGAAAAAAATCGCTTTTCTCGCGATCGGCATTGTTGCAGTCTTCGGATTTGCGGGGCTCACGTCACATGCGCAGGCAGCTGGTCCGGCGGCCTCATCGCAGGCGGGATCGCTTCCGGCGTCGCAGGTGATGGGCGCCACGAATACGCAGGTGCTCAGCCAGAGCCTCACCGTTCTCGGCACCGTACTCGATGAATTGAACGCGAAGATTGACGCGAACCAGTCCCCCGCGGATATCGCAGGCACGAACGAAAACCTTGCCGCAATTCACGGCGAACTCGCGGCGCTCAACGGTACGATCGCATCGCTTGCGGACCAGTCTAAAGCGCTCGCCCAAGCGAACGCTCCGGCACAGTCTCCCGTGATCGCGCAAATTTCGGCAGTCACAGCGGCTCCGGCCCCCGAAACTTCGGCGCTGGCTCCCGCTCCCGCCGCGAATAACGAGGTGGCATCGGCGGCGCTCGTAGGAGGCCTCGAGAACTTCGTCTGGCCCGCGATCATCGTCCTCGCAATCGTCCTCGGCATCCTCTTCTTCCGGAAGATGAAAACGCCGGCGCCGGTCGTGGAATATGACGCCGCGGAAACCTTCGCCTCGCTCCCGACGATTACCGATTATTGATGGCGCAGATCCGTGCAAACAAAAATCCCCGTTATACGGGGATTTTTGTTTTATAGATGAGTTCTATTTAGAGCTGAATATTCATCCCGCTTTCATGCGCAAGACGTAACGTAGATGGACAAAAAGGTCTATATAAATTTACAACCTACGATTCAACATGAAAACGTTCTGGTATACCTGCAGCTGCGGCGACATAACGACGGTCGAAGCAGTGGATAAAGCCGAAGCGATAAAGAAAATAAAAGAGCTCATGACCGTGGACTTCATCGCGCGGCACATGGCGGAAAAGCACGAAGGCGAAGAAATTCCGTCGGCCGAGGAAATATATACGCTCGTCGAAGAAACAATCGCGGCGGCTTAGAACGCAAAATCGTCGAAGGTGCAGTTTCTTGAAATTTCACGCTTCATAACACCGTCACTGATTTATTGATTTAATGGTTGCGGTTCTTTCTTGAGGTCGAAATTCCATCCCAAAAGAGATGTGCGGTTCTCGCGGTGATTTGACGGAGCTTCGCTCCATTATGGCTGCAAAATGCGAACTGATCCTCGAAGTACCATCAGGTACTCCTTTGGAGCAGTTCGCTTTTTTTGCTCGAAAATCCCCCGCGATATCCGCACGTCTCCTTTTGGGATGGATTCTCGGACGACCGGTTTTTATTCGGCGATAACACGATGCTCCTTGGTGATTGCTTCTTTCGGCACGGTGATAAGGAACGCGGCGAATGCGCCGATGATAATCACGGTCCCGGCGACGTCGAACACGAATGCATATCCCGAGACTTGCGCTTTAAGCTCGATGAGGGAGATGAATTGCTGGATCGCTCGTGGGCTCGCCGATCGAAGAATGCTGTCGTGTGCGATTCGGAGCACATTCGCGCTAATGTTGCCGCTGAGTATCGTGCTGAAAATGGCGACGCCGAACGCTCCCGAGATATTGCGCACGAGTGCGAGGACGGCCGACGCTTCGCCGATATCCTTTTGAGGGACCGCGACGGCCACGAGATTTGTGCGCTGAGCCATGCCAAAACCGAGGCCGAACGCCAGAACGCAAAGCGGGACAATCAGGTCGAGTGCGGTCGAACGCGGATCGATCGCGGAAAGCAGGAACATGCCGATCCCGGCAACAATCGTGCTTCCGAAAATCACATATGCAGGTTTTATTTTACCCACGAGCCGACCGCCGATTGGAGCGGCCGCCATGAGCGATATGGCGAGCGGGATAAAAAGATAACCGGTTTGCGTGGCATCATACCCGAGGAACGTTTCGGCAAAAATGGGAATGAGGAATATCGCGCCGATGAGCGCCATAAACACGATGAAATTATTGATAAGCGTGTACACGAACGTGCCTATCTTGAAAAAATTCAGATTGACGACCGGCTCGGTCTCCCGTATTTCGATAAAATAGAACACGAGGCCGAAAGCGATTGTCGCGATATAAGAAAGGATGCTCGCGGTCGATAGCCATCCCCATGTTTGGCCCTGGTCGAGTACAAGCGTGAGCGCGAAAAGAGCCCCGCCGAGCGCCGTCGATCCCCACCAGTCGAAATGGGCGGCGCGTTTTTCGCCGACCGATTCGCTGATGTATCTGATCGCAAGAAAGAGCCCGATGACGCCGAGAGGAATGTTTACAAGGAAAACGGCGTGCCAGCTGAAATTATCGATCAAAGGGCCGCCGATCAGGGGGCCGAACACGGACGCGACGGCGAATGCCCCCGACCAGATGCCGAGCGCTTGCGCCCGCTCCCTCGATTCGGTGAATGTGACCGCAAGAATCGCCATCGCCGTGGGATAATCGGCGGAGACCGCAAATCCCTGGATGATGCGGAAAACGATCATCGATGACAGGTTCCAGGCGATAGCGCAAAGGCCGGACGCGACGATAAAACCGAAAAAGCCGATGAGGTAGATGCGTTTCCGTCCCGCCGTGTCTCCGAGTTTTCCCCACACCGGCACAAACACGGCATTCGCGAGGATGTATGCGGTCGATATCCACGCCACGTCCGTGACGCCGACACTGAAGTCGCTGAGCATTTTCGGAAGCGCGAGATTTACGACCGTCTGATCGAGCCGGCCCAGGAACGTGCCGAAAATAACCGTGGCGAGGACGACCCAGCGGAGATTATCTGTTTTGGTTTGAGTTGGATCCATCAAATGCTTTCGCCCCGGCCCCGTGTCGCGGCACGGGGTAACCTCCGGCCGGGGTCCATGCTTCCAAATAAACGTCCGGGAGCGTGGATCCTCGCCTTCGCGAGGACGACGCAAAAATTATTTATATATCCATATCCTCGCCGACATTCCGTTCTTAAGTTCGGAATATTTCGCGGGGTCGAAGCGCACGTAGATGTCGAATTGGTTCGTGGGGCGCTGGTCGGAAATATTGAACACGACGTCGGTTTGCTCCGAGCTCGGCGCCACTTCGTCCACAACACCGTAAAATTCCTTTCCGCCAAAAGCATCTACCGTGAATTTCGCGGCGTCTCCCGCCTTGACGTCCGCAAGGCCTTTATTCTCATCGAGGTGGCCCACGACACGAAGGTCACCCGGCACGATCATCGAGGCGACAGTGCCTTGGCCGGTAAGCGTGTTTATGAACGCGCCTACGTTATTGTCGACAAAAACAATCACGCCGGCGTCTTTCGTCTTCACAATCTCATTACTCACGCGCGCGACCGGTGCGTCCGCCGGCACGACATCGCCTTCTTTCACGAACAGCTGTTCAAGCACGCCAGAATTCTGCGGCGACAGGGCAATGAGCGGCGCCGAGATCACGGACTGGTCGATGTAGATTGTACTCGAAAAAACATCCCAGTATGCGACACCACCAATGCCAAGAATAATGACTGCGGCAATCGTCGCGCGCACGATCGTTTTCTTCCTGTTTTTTTTCGCACTATTTTTTCCTTCGTGTTCCATGTGTTTAGAAGTCGGCGATCTGGTCGCCTTCTTTGAGGCCGGAGGTAATTTCGATCATTCCGTCATCGCCCACAAGACCCGTCGTGACCGGCTGTGTGACCGATGCGGAGCCGTTACGAAGCAGGACCGACTGGCTGCCGTTCGCGGAGATTACGAGCCGCGCGGGCACTTCAAGAACGCCATCGTGTTCCGCGGCGATCACATGCGCGTTCGCCGTCATCCCGGCGCGGATACGGTCGTCTGGATTCGTGAAATGAAGCGTAACCTCGTATGCCGGCGAGCCGTTCACGGTGGTTTCCGTGCTCGCGACCGTGGCGACGGTCGCAGAAAAAACGGTGCCCGTGCCGTAGGCATCGAGCGTGACGTCCGCCTTCCCGCCGACGCTCACTTTCGCGACATCGGCTTCCGAAACATATCCGTCGATCTTCAGTCCCGAACTGTTCGTGAGCGCGAGCATCGGTGCGCCGGAAGAAACGACCTGCCCGACCTTCGCCGTAAGATTACTCACGGTTCCCGCGAAAGGCGCGATAAGTTCGGCGTGTGAAAGCGCGACCCTCGCGGACTCTACGCCCGCCTGCGCCTCGGCGACCGCGGCTTTTTGCGCTTCGATATCCTGCGCCGTCGCGCCCGCTTCCGCAAGCGTGAGCTGATTTTTCGCGACCTGGAGCGCCGAAGACGCGGACGTGAGCCCGCTTTCGGCCGTCGTGAGCGCCGTAATCGCTGCTGAAATTTCCGTCCGCGCCGTCGTCACGTCCGACTTATAGCCCGCGAGCACGGATGCAGTCATCGTCGAATTCGGAATTGCGCCGTTCACGACGAGCGCGATGGCATCGAGATACGATTGCACCTGCCGCATATTTTCGTTGGCCACCAAAGAAAGGGATCCTGGATCCGAGCTTGAGGAATTCTGCGCCGCGTACCAATTATTCAATATGGTTTGGAGCGCGATGCGCTGCGCTTGAATATCGATGACGAGCTGGGAATCGACCGCAGAAACAAGGAATGCCGGATTCTCGCTTTGCGGATTGGAAAATAAATTATCGGTCTCGTTGCGCACGGCATCATCCGCCGCAGTGTACGCACCCGATTCCGCCGCCATGAGCGCATTCGAAGCGGTTTGCACCGCCGCCTGCGCGCTCGCCACGGAACTTTTGTCGATATCGAGCTGCTCCGGACGCGTGCCATTCACGAGTCCGTCAAGCTTCGCTTGCGCCGCGGCGAAGGTCGCGCTCGCCTCGTCAAGTTGGGTCAGAAGCCCCGACGCATCGAGGTCCGCAAGCACCGACCCCGCGGCCACTTTATCTCCTTCTTCTATATATACGTGCGCGATCTGCCCGGCCTGCTCGAAAGAAAGCGTGACATCGTTCGCGGTAAGGACATTTCCCGGCACGTCGACCGACTCGACGACATTCCCGCGGGCAACCGTAAATGAATTAAAAGCGGGTCTTTGTTTCGCCGTGATAAACCAATAACCGCCTCCGACAAGTACGGCGGCGGCCGCTATGGCGATGAGCAGGCGCGCATGCGCCGCAAAGAAAAATTTCATTGTTTATTTATGGGGAACGTGCGAATAGTTCGTACCCTAATCATATATCAATCGCGTGAAACGTCAATACTGCCATGGGTCTATATGAAAAATCGCAGGCGGAAAGCGTGCTTTCCGCCTGCATCTATGCGCGCGATGGGCTCAAATCGCTTTATTGCCCGATGCAAAGCGCGTTCAGCTTCGCCCGAGTCGCCGCGCCCACAAAACCGTTTCCGGCCGAAAGCCCGGCGGGCATGAGGATATCTTTCGCGAAGAGATCCTGGAACGCGATCACGGCTTTCTTCGTCGCGGGGCCGAAGTAGATCGATTCATTCCCGGGCGATCCCGCGCCAGCGGCGGCGATCTGCGTAAATCCGCTGTAATTCATCGCTTCCTGAAGATGCTTCACGTCACTCGATGTCATCCCCTGTGAAAGATTATCGTTGAAGGCGAATATGCAGGACGCGTCTTTGAATTGCCGGGCTACAAGCTCCTGTTCGAGCGTGACGAGCTGCGCTTCGAGGCTTTGAAGCAATGCGATCGTGGAAGAGGGATCCGTCGCAACCGTGCTCGCGCCCAAGACTGTCCCTAATGTGTGTACTGTCGGAATCGGCGTGGTGTAATACCAGCTTCCGCCTCCTCCCCCGCCGCCACCACCGTAATTGGCAACCGGTTGCGCATTCGAAACTACCGTGACCGGCGGCGCCGCGGCAGCGATATTTATCGTATATTCTTGCGTCGAAGAAATGGAACTGTCCGCGGCTTTAATCACGAAATCGAATATGCCGGCCGCGGTCGGCGTACCCGAGAACGTCATCGTCGTGCCCGTCGCCGTCGTATCGAGTGCGAAACCGTCAGGCAAGGTGCCAGACGCCACGCTCCATATAATCGGCCCCGCGGAATTCGCCGAAGTATTTATCGCTTCGCTGTATGCCATATTCACCGTGCCATCCGGCAACGATGCCGGAGTAATTATGAGGGAAGGCACGAACACAAATGCTTCCGTGATCGCACAGCTATCGCTCGCGCCCGTGAGAATCGTGCCGGTGCAATTACCGGCGGCGCTCATTGTATAATCGGCCATCGAAGAACTCGCCGTGATCGCATATGACGTGTCGGCGTCGACTACAATAGTCGTGCCCGAAGCATCGCCCGGGAAAGAAGCGGGATTCGCATCCGCGCCGGCGACATTCACCGTGAAATCGGATGAGGTCGCCGAGCCGCCTGCGGTATTCACGACATTCAAAGAAATCATAAGTGTGCTTGTGGTCACAACCCGCGGAACGAGATTGCCCACGGTGATCGCGGTCGAAGCGGAAGCGCCGCTCGATTGTCCCTTGGCGGTGATCGTGAGCAGATCGGTCGCGGAAAGCGGAACGATAAGCGACGCACCGTGTATCGCGCCCGTGGAATCCGAGGAAATCATGACCGGCGCATTGCCGATGGCGGAAACCTTTACCGACTCATTCGGCGCGAAAGCCGTTCCGTCAATCGTGAACGCTTCATTGCGCTGTAAGAAATATACCGAAGGGGTGATCGCGGGCGTAAACGGCGCGAGCGTGATCGAAAGCGGAGCCGCTACGCCGCTTTGCGCGCCTTCAATCAGAAGATCGAGGCTCGAACCGGACATAAAGGGAAGCGTGATCGTTGCGGCGTTTGAGAATGCGCCTGCGCCGTCGGCCGTCGCCGTCGCAAGCACGGCGCTTGTCGAAGCATTCACAATATTTATTGTTTCGTTATCCGCGAAGCCCGAGCCGGTAAAGTTCACCGTCTGGCCGGGAAACGCATAATAAAGCGATGCGGACACGTTGGCGGAAAAGGTGCTGATCGTAACGCCGGTCGCCGCATCCGTATCGCTCGTTTCACCGTGCAAACGCAACGTGCGCGAGCTTCCCGCCCACGCAAACGGGATCGTAAACCCGCCGGCGTTCGAAAATGTGCCGCTCGCATCGGTGGAAAAACTCGCGAGCGTCGTGGTCACATCGCCCTCAAAGACATCGACTGTTTCGCTCGCGGCGAAACCGCTGCCGGAGAATGTGAGCGTTCCACCGGGAAGGATGAAATACGCCGACGGCGTGACGAGGGAATTCAGGGACTGCACGGCAAGCGTAAATACAGCCGAAGCGTTGCTCTGTTCGCCCTTCAATGTAAACGTTATTTGCTCTCCGCCCGCATTCTGCGGGATCGTGATTGTTCCGACCGTCCCGAAAGCGCCGCTCGCATCGGCCGTCGTGCTCGCGACGGGGGTCGCGCTGCCGGTTTCATAGACGTCGACAATTTCATTCATTCCGAAACCGCTTCCCGAAAAATCGATCGTGGCGCCGGGAAGAAGGTTATACGTCGACGGCGTAATCAGCGGCGCGAATGGCGCGATCGTCACCGTGACCGTCGCCTGCGCATGGCTCGTTGCGCCAACCAGAGTAAACATATGCTGTCCCGTCGTTTCGTTGAATGGGATCATAAATCCGCCGGCATTCGAGAAATTTCCCGAAGCGTCAGCCGTGAGCGAAGAAACTGTGGAACTGCCGTCGAGCACATTCACTGTTTCACCCGACCCGAAGCCCGAACCATTGAAAGAAAGCATGGTGCCCGGCGAAAGATAATACAGCGAAGGACTTGCGTTCGAAAAGAAACCCCCGATGAAGAAATAGGCAAATGCATCCGCATGCGTGCCCTGTCCGATCGCCTGGAACACGTACGTCTGGGGAGCGGCGAAGGGAATGATGAACGATGCGCTGAATGCGCCCGAAGCATCGGCGGAAGTATTCTGCGACGCGCCCGCCAAAGAGAGCGTCACCCCTTCATTCGGCGCGAAGCCCGTGCCGCTTACGGGAAGCGCACTGCCCGGAGTGTTTGCGGAACCGCCGAGCGTTATCGCGGGCTGCAATCCATCAACATAAAAAGCATTCGAAGCCGAGACACCCGAAGACGCGCCGACGCCCACGATCGCCAGGTTCCCCTGCGGCAGCGCCGGGATCGTGATCGTGACCGGACCGAACAAACTGCTATCCGCCACCGTCGTCGTCGCAACGGCCGTGCTCGAAGTAGTATTCAAAAAAATATCCACCGTTTCGCCCGGGAGGAAATTCCATCCCGATACATTTACCATCGTTCCCGGCTTCCCGCTCCACGTGTCGAGCGTCACGCCCGGGAGCGTGTCCGCGTGCGTAAGCCCGAGGGACCCCGCAAAAACCGCAACGACCGTTAATATACTTCCTGCCACGACCATCCCCGCCGCCCTCGCACCCAATTTTTTTTGCAGCATGTTTTTAATGTAGGACCTGTTACAAACGCACCGCCGACCAGCGATATTTTTGAGATAGGTTCTTTTTTAATTAATGAATATTGTCACTCTTCTCCTCTTTCGGTGAGAATCATGTGAAGGAACCGGAGAGGGGTTCGCCCTTCGTGCGATCATCACCGCGGCCGGCTTATTTGTTAGCTTCATGAAAGATCGCAGTGGATCAATATTGAAATCGAAAAAAACGGCATGCCAGAACCCATCTCAGAAATACTCCCGGCCGCGATATCGGCAAATTCGGGCAAGGCCGCGAAGTAAGTCCGAAGGCGTATCCTTGCGATACGCCGAGGGCGAAGCGACAAAGTCCTTGCCCGAATTGGCCATATCCCGAAGGGTTGCGGCTGTTTTTGCGAAATGCTGCGTTACGGCTCAGTCGAAGTGCCACATGGGCACACCTCCTTCGCCAAGCCTTGCATTTCGCAAAAACATCTCGCAACGCGGCCGCGGGAGTATTTCTGAGATGGGTTCTATATTTTATAAATCTCTCTCGATCGGCCTCGGCATCACGGTCGTCATCCTTCTCGCCGTCTTCTCCATGCTCCCGAAGCCGGTGAACACGCTCGCGCTGAACCACGATCTCAATGACTTCAAAACATCGATTGCCTTGTGGAATACGCAGTACGGCAAAAACGCATCCTCGGCCGAAGCGGAAGCGGCGCTTTCGGAAAATCTGAACATATTCTCGCAGAAACTCCGGGCATATCAATAAAAAAACGCCGTCCGGGCAAATCCGGACGGCGACTTTTTTTGAGACGGATTCTATTGCGAAGCCTGGAGCGCCTGCGTGATGTCGTTCTGCAGATCTCCGGGATTTTGAGGGTTGATCTGCTTCAGGTTCACGAAGAATGTCGGCGTGTGGTCGATCTGCGCCGAATTCCCGCCATCGACGTCATTCTTAATCTTGTTTTTCACCCCATCGGAATTGATATCGCTGTCGAACTTCGAAACGTCGAGGCCGAGCGAAGACGCGTAACCGTTAAAATATTGCGCGACAACGGCGGCCGGATCAACCGTCGACCAGGTGTTCTGGTTCTCATAAAGCATATCGAACATTCCCCAATATTTTCCCTGAAGTCCGGCGGCCTCCGCAGCCTGCGCGGCAATCCCGGCATCCGGGTGAATCTGATACAGTGGATAGTTCCTGAAAACGAAGAGGATGCTGCTGCTCTCGCTCGCAAAGAGCTGTTTTACGATCGGATACCACGCGCCGCATGCCGGGCACTGGAAATCGCCGTACTCGATAAGCGTCGCTTTCGCACTCGCGTTGCCCTGGGTCCAGTCGGATGTCGTGATCGCGGGAGCGGTTGTAGCGACGAACGCAGGCGCGGCAGGACTGGGACCGGACGGATTCAATACAACGGCGGCGGCAATGAGCGCCACGGCGGCAACAATAATAACCACCACGATTAAAACGGTTTTATTGCCTTTCTGCCGTACTGATTTCCCTTTCATATGTACGTATTATCATAAAGCGATACGGACTGGTTGGCAATCCCTTGACTCGGCGGACATAAGCAGTATACTTACGAAACATCTCATCTCTTATTGGGGGGATCGAATTGGAAAAAGGGGAAGAACAGAAAAAAATTTGTTTAACCTGTGGAACGGCGCAGACAAGCTCCGGAGGCTGGTGCGAACCGTGCAAAAAGAAAATCCAAAACGATGCGGTGAAATCCGTAGTGCGATCGACGCCGCGACCGGCCAAATAACAAGCCGCGGCAATGCCTTGACCGATTGTATATCGGTCATTTTTTTCGGATTTTTCGGACGCGAAAAACTCCGCCGTCCGCATGTGGTAGCATAAAAGTATGAAAAGGGTCTTTGTGGCGATCGGGGCCGTGGCAGGATTTTTGGGGCTCGCGGCGCTTTTTATATTTTTTATCGAAACCACGGGCGGCATCGGCCCGGCACTGCCCGTCGGCAGCCTTGCCGCGGATCTGTCCGCGCGATATTCCACGAGCGGCGCCCAGCCGGTCCAGTCGAATCAATTGGCCGACATCGGCGCGATTGCGAATTCCGATGGCACGGGTGCAACAACGGCGACCGGTGTTTCGACGGGAATCTCACAGATCGATACTTCCGCTTCCCCGCCGGAAACACAGGCGGCGACATCAACGCCGACACCGGACGAAACCGCGACCGTGTCGCCGCCGGCTCCCGGCCCAAGTCCGGAACAAAATCCCGAATCCACACCGGTCGGGCGCCCCGATCCCGGCAATATTCCCGTCGCGACGACCACGATAACCGTGACCGCGACCGCGGCACCGCCGTTGTCCCGGGAAACGCCGCAAAAAACGCCCGTTGCCGGAGGCATTCCACTGCCGTACCGCGAATCAAATTTCAGCGGAGACCAGAATTGGCAAACGACCTGGGGCGCGGTACACACGACCTGGTCCGGCTCTCTGGATCTCTCGACGGGCGCGGGAAGCCTGGGCGGAGCGGTATATTTGAAAAACGTTTCGAACTGGACGAATTACGCGCTGAATGCCGCGCTCGATTGGATTGGCGGAAACACATTCGGTCTCATGGCCGATTATAACGATGCAAGCAACTACGTGCTTTGCGAATATATAAAAACCGCTTCCGATACGGTCTCGATGCGGCTCGCGGAATACTTGAACGGCGGCGAAATATTCTTATCGCCCGAGACGCCCGTCGCCTGGAACGGCAGCGGCTCGAACCTCGCGGTTACGATGAGCGTGAACGGCATCTACGGCGGCTGCTCGTTCAACGGGCAAAGCATTTCGAGCGCCACGATTGCCCCGGGATATTCCGGCATGAGCCGTCCCGGAAGCGGCAGTATCGGATTCGTCGTGCACGCCCCCTCTCCGGGCACGGGCCAGATCATCGTGAAGCAGGTGAGCGTCGTCGGGGCGTGACGAAACCTCGTTAGGCGCAAAAAAAACACGGCCGGATTTCATTTGCTCAAATTCTCTCCCGTGCACCACAAAGAAAAAACCGAGCTTGGCTCGGTTACCAACTTTGGTAGTCGGTCAAATCAACTTCTGATCCGCATGCGCATTGGACTTTCACTACGATCCCAAGCGAGGTAGGAGCAAAACAATAATCGAAACGTCCCCCGATGGCTCCACAGCTTCCTCGTTTGGCGTATCGGCAGGACTTGTCGTGCTTTCGTTTCCAATCCTCGAATTTCTTGGCCTCGTCTTGATCCAGAGAAAAAGCATAATCGTGAGTCTTATGGACCATCATTGGCTTACTTTTCGTCGCCGTTCGTTCGGTCACGGTTGACTCCTTCATTACTCATCCCGAAATATCATTTCGCTACCTCGTATGTTATTCCGACGTGGTTAAATTGTCTAGGGTTGGAAAATATGGATTATTTTACCGGAAGTGTTTTTGTATCATTTGAGATCGCCCGCTCCTGCGCACAATAATAGGCAACCGAATGGATCGATTACCTATATAGCCTTAAGCTTTCTCTCGGAGCGGTAAGTGCAGGCACAATCTTTCCAGCTTGAGATTGCCGAAAAGTGTTTGTCGCCTGGAGATGCTCGCAATATTCGTAGCTTCGAACAAAATTTCCATTTTGCGCCGTTCGGCGGCCGACTTCGGTTCGCAGATCACGAGAATTTTTTTATTGGGACTATCAACGTATCCGATTCTGACCTTCATTAAATCCTCCTCAACTACCCGAAACAATAACAGGGAAACGGTTGCTCTGTCAAAATCGTTCGAAGATCGTCCGCGCCGGTACATAAATAAAAACCCGCCTGCCATGCTGGATGGCGGCGGGCAATAATAGATTTTTGAATTTCGTTAGAGGGCTTGCCGTGTCCGCAAAAAGCGGGTTGCTTCCTCCAGGCGCGACTCGAGCCGTTCGAGCATCCGCTGTTTGTGCGCTTCCGCTTTCTTGGCCCTCTTATCGGCTTTGACAAGGGCTTTGCTCGCCGCATTCAAATCCCGCTGAATTTTTTGCGATTTCCTTACGACCGGAGACAATCCGCTCATGCTTTTACTCCTTTACTATTTCGGATAGAAACGCTGGATAGAGCATACTATCGATCATCACAGAGAGTCAAATCGGACCGAATAAACATCGTTCGAAAATCGTCCGCCGGCAGGTTCGCGCTCGTACGCCGGCTCGACCCTCCTTTTGAAATCTCTTATCCTCTCCTTTGGCGCGCGAAACAAAAAGTCCGGGGCTTGAAACCCGGACCTTGTTTTTTCGGATACGCGCCGCAGAGTTGCGCCGTTTGATCGCGAAAGACCGCGATCTATTCCTCGAGAAAATACAGTGTTACATCCTGCAGCATGCCCTTGATGCCGATAGGCGACCAATTGATGACGTCGAGGTGCACGTAAATGGGCGTACCTTTTTTGACAACGATTCCCGGCGCAAGATCGATAACGCTGTTCGTCGTGTTCGAACCGGCGTATTGCGCCCGAAGCGGCGCGTCCCATTGCACCGCCGGGCCCGCATACTTGTAGCGAAAGAGTTGTTCGTCCCGATCGGCGCGCAACATACACGGATTCAGGCTGACCTCGATGTCGACGTAAAGCGCGATCTCGGATTGCTCGGCGATGAGTATATGTAAAATTCGTATATCACGTTCCGGAATCCACTTTCCCGCCCGCAACCGCGTTTGATGCACCGACTTGCCCGGCGAAGCTTTTCGGATATTCCACCCCTTGCCCGCCTTGATCACTTTCGTGTGCAACGTATCTTTGCTGCGGGCGATACATGCGAGAATGTCCGTCATATCGACATTCCTATTCATGCCGCGTTTTGGAATGCTCATCACCCGCTCCCCTGTTTTCCGTTTCAAAGCAGATCCTACTGTGCAGAATACGATGGCAACGGCAAAAAATCAATTACGCACATTTTAACATCGCCCGCAACGCCATTTTCCGACAGACAGAAGTTTGGCCGAGGAATCTCCACGGAGATCCCCCGCTTAGCTCGGGATAACGGGGAGACGATCAAAAAGTTGCTACTAGTAAAGAGTTTCCGAGATGGGTTCTGGCTATTTAAAAACATTCGTGCTATCATTTGTCTACTATCGCTATGGAGTCCCTCGAAAAGAAAAAGGTGGATTTGGAGAAGAAGTTCCAGAAAATCCTGCAATCGCCGGAGGGCTTCGGGTTTTTCGTGGCCATTCACGATTTTATCGAGTGCATCGAGTCAAACCGGGCCTTCTCAAGCGGCCTTTCGCACCGCACGAAGATCAATCGCGAGCTTAATATCGAAGTCAAATACGGTTTTTTACTCCAGATCTATCAGGGGCTTGAAGATGTGAGCGCGAAGAACACCGATGACCTCGGGCATGAACGATACGCAACCATCCGCGACCTCGAAAAAATCCGCAATCGGGAATTTTCCGACCATAATCACTTTTGGAAGAAGCGCCAGGTGTTCAAAAAGATGGCCGGTGAAGTGTATGAGCGGCTGACGGCAAATTCCCGGTAGAATCCACCGCCGGACAATGCCGTGCCCGCAAAAAAACGATCGCCTAGGCGATCGTTTTTGGTATCTATAAAAATATCCGTCAATATCTAACTAGGGCCCGAGCGGCGGCGGTCCCTCGACGAACCGTCCGCAAGCCGGAGAGATCTTCGCGTGGCGTTCGAACTTTTTTGCGGCGCGGTTATAAATAAAAGAACTGTCCCAGTCGTAGCAACTGATCGGTTCGGCGAAGCGGATATTTCCCGAAACGGTTTTTGTCGGAACATCGCGCGTCTTGTAAATGCATGTCCTGAATTGCAGTGAAACGTTATGGGCGAAACCGTCTTTCACCGCTGCGCCAACCGGGCTTCCCGGACGATCGTAAATATAGAGTTCGGGAAAAGGAGGCGGTCCTTGCGCATAAGACCTTTGCGTTTCCGGCGCCGTGGAGCCGCGCAGCACATTCCAATAACTCAGAAAATGCCGCGATGACTGGCCTTTTTCCGAAGAATACACGGGGTCGGCCCAGTCGGAATCGATTGCCCATCGGCGGAAATGATACGCCACCCTCTCGCCGAGGTGAATTTCCTCCTCGGCATATTCATCGTCGCCGGGAACAACGGGCTTGATATCCAACTCCGTGGCATACGCGCACCCCCTGAGCAGTTGCACGAATACATAATCCCTGAGGGCGCTTACCCGATCGGTCTCGTATTGCGCAAAAAACCGCGTGCGATAAGCGTTGCCATCTTTATAATCTTCCACAATATACTTCACCCGCTTCAGGCTACAACTCCTGGTTTTTTGGCAATTTTTGTTCTCGAAGGTGAATACTGCGCGTCGCAAGATATTGGATCGCTTGGCGCCGCCGGACTCGATCAGAACCATACATACTAAAAACAGCAGGGCTGTATTTGTCGTTATTTTTTTCATGGCCGTCTCTCCCGATCTCAAGGCCAACGCTGAAAAAAGTATCGCTCGCCACGGAGTGAGTGTCAAGGAAACTTCTATCGCGGGAAAAATCAGGTGAAGAAAAATGGCGTCGGGACCCTTTCTCGCGAAAAAGTCCCTGACGCCATTTTTCCGTCCGAGCATCCTCCGGGTACGGCCCGGAACGGGCAGTATAAGCCGCCGAAAGCGACCAAGGCACTTGCCCCGCATGGCAACCGCGAAAATCATCCCGGCCAATGTAAAGCACACTTGACATCTGTTTTTTGCGGCGTAGCATGAAATAATGAGCGAGAAGGTCTTGAATACCGTCTATGAAGCGCGTGAGCGGCTCGGGATGACCCAGGAGGAGCTTGCGCGGAAAGTCGGCATCACGCGCCAGACGATCATCGCGATCGAAAAAGGAAATTATGCGCCGTCGATTTTACTCGCATTGAAAATCTCCCGGTTCTTCAAAAAACCTCTTGAAGAGATATTCTCGCTAAAATAAAAATTGTATTTGTTACATTTTCTGCGATCGCGGAAAATGTAACAAAAAAATCAAGGATATGAAAAACTTTTTAGGAGAATTTACGGTCGCGGTCGTGCTACTCGCACTGCTCTTTGTCGTGCTGAATCCTTGGGGTGTTTTTATGCCGACCTATCTCGTCATGACGATACTTGCGGCAATGGCGGCGCTATTCGGAGTGTTTGCGATCTTCATCTGGCGCGAAAATCCTGCCGATGAGCGTGAACGCCTCCATAATCTTTCCGCGGACCAAATGGCGTTTCTTGCGGGATCGGGCTTCTTGCTCCTCGGAATCGTCGTCGGAGAATTCGCCCGTCAAAGCGATCCATGGCTTATTCTCGCGCTCGATGTCATGATCATCGCGAAGATCGCAGGGCTTATGTACGCCAAAATTAAGAAATAGATTTATGAGCGACTTCCCGCTTCTCATCGCTTTCTTCGCCGGAATTGTTTCGTTCCTTTCGCCGTGCATACTTCCGATAATCCCCGGATTTCTCGCCTATCTCGCGGGCGAATCGTCGTCGGGTGGCCCGAAGCCGTCGCGCCTCACAATCTTTCTCGCGAGCCTGTTCTTTGTAATCGGTTTCTCGTCCGTTTTCGCGATCCTTGGCGTGCTGTTGAACGGTGTTCTCGCACACGCGGCATATTCCGTGCAGGCGTGGCTTTCGCGCATCGGCGGGGCAATCGTTATCTTTTTCGGGCTTTATCTCATGGGTTTTTTAAAAATCGGATTTTTTGAATACGATCATAAGCTGAATTTCAAGGTGCGGGTGCGCTCGCGCTATCTCACCTCGTTCCTCTTCGGACTCGCTTTCGCCGCCGGCTGGACACCGTGCGTGGGCCCCGTGCTTGGCGGCATCCTCGGGCTGGCGGCATCGGCGCCGGGCGAAGCATTTTACCTTTTGCTTTCCTATGCAATCGGTCTCGGGGTCCCGTTTCTTGTTGTCGGACTTTTTGTCGCGCAGAGCTCACGGTTCATTAATCGGTACATGGTGAAAATCCAATGGGTAAACAAAGTATTCGGCGCCATCCTCGTCGCGATCGGCGTGCTTGTCTTCACGCAGGATATCTCGCTCATTGCGAATTTCGGGTTCGTGAATGATTTGATATTAAAATTAAAATCGTAAATCTGGCAGCGTTGCATTTTCTACGATCGTAGAAAATGCAACGCTATCTCGATAAAAGCCATGTTTATCAAAAAGAAAATTGCGTTTATCGTCACGCTCGCCGCAATCGCGGGCTCGATCTGGTATCTCGAATCGGTGAGCGTGCATCCCGGCGCGGTGCCGTCCGGCGGGGCTCCTTCAATCGCGGCGAACACCCTGCCTCCGGCAACCGTCCCGAGTGCAACTTCTTCTTCCGTGCCGCAACTTCAATCGGCTTCGGCTGACGCCCAAATCACCGCGCTCGCCGCAGCCGACGAGAAAGCGGGCGCGAGCCCGGCCCGCGAGATCCAGGATCCGACGGGATTCGTGAATACTTCGAGCGGCTTCAAACTCGCAAGCCTTGTCGGTAAAAAAGTGATCCTTCTCGACTTCTGGACGTACAGCTGTATCAATTGCATCAGGACGATCCCGTATCTCGCGGCCTGGGATGTGAAGTATAAAAACGAAGGACTCGAGATTGTGGGCATCCACACGCCGGAGTTTGATTTTGAAAAAGATATCAACAATGTCCGGGCGGCGGTGCAAAAGTTCGGCATTGCCTATCCCGTCGTGCTCGATTCGAATTACGGTACCTGGCAGGCATACGGCAATCTGTATTGGCCACATGAATATTTGATCGATATGGCGGGCTATATCGCCCACGACCAGATTGGTGAAGGAAATTACGGCGAAACCGAGACCGAAATCCAAAAGCTTTTGGCGCAGCGCGCGCAGATCCTTGGAACAGACCAGGCCGTTGCGACCTCGACCGTGAACATCGCGCCGGCCGATCTTTCCGGAATTGCGAGCCCCGAAACGTACTTCGGCGCCGCGCGGAACGTGTATCTTGCGAACGGCAGCCAGGGAAAAGCGGGCGCGCAGGAATTATCCGCGCCTTCAACAATGCAGCTTAATGCACTCTATCTTTCCGGGTCATGGGACTTTGAACAGGAATATGCGGAAAATACCGCCGCAGGCGCAAAAATATTTTATTTATATAAAGCTCCGAAGGTAAATCTCGTCGCGAGCGCGTCCTCTTCCGTGACCATCGAAGTCCTGCAGGATGGGAAGCCCGTGGATGCAACGAATGCCGGAAGCGACGTGCGCGGCGGGAAGGTGATCATTCAATCGAGCCGGCTTTATAATATAGTGAACAATACCGCCGCTTGTAGCGGGTCGGGCTGCGCGGATTTTAATTCGGAGCACACGCTCGAGCTCATTATCGATAACCCGGGACTTAACGCATATACATTCACATTCGGATAACCATGGAAAATAAAACACAAGTCGTCGTTTTCGCGGGTGGATGTTTTTGGTGTACGGAAGCGATCTTTCGCGAGCTTAAAGGCGTTGTTTCCGTGATGCCGGGCTATGCCGGCGGTACGACAAAGAACCCGACCTACGAACAAGTATGCACCGGAAAGACCGGCCACGCGGAAGCGACGCATATCGAGTATGATCCGTCGAAGATCCTGTTCGGGGACTTGCTCACCGTATTTTTTGCCACGCACGATCCGACAACCATGAATCGCCAAGGGAACGACGTCGGCACGCAATATCGCTCCGCCGTTTTCTACGTGACGCCGGAGCAGAAGACCGAAACGGAGAAATTCATCACGGAGCTCGCCGCTTCCGACCCTAGCGGAAAACCGGTGGTTACGGAAGTTGCGCCGCTCGATGCGTTCTACCCCGCCGAGGACTATCATCGCAATTACTATAAGAAAAATTCCTTTCAGCCCTATTGCCAATTAATCATCGAGCCCAAGGTCGAGAAATTACAGAACAAGTTCGCGGAGCTGTTAAAAAATAATACGGACGGCGAAAAACGCGAATAAAAGATGTTGCACTTTTGTGCGATCGTACAAAAGCGCAACACGAACATTAATCACGAGAAATAATCATGAAAAAAGACGAGGAACTTTCAAAAGAACTTTACCAAGTTGCCCGCAAGCAGGGAACCGAGGCGGCGTTCACCGGAAAATACTGGAATAATCACGAGAAGGGCGTGTACAAGTGCGCGATCTGCGGCGCGGAGCTTTTTTCGTCGGATACGAAGTTCGATTCCGGCACCGGCTGGCCTTCGTTTACCGAGCCGGCGAATTTGGAGCACGTGGAACTGCACGGCGATTCTGGTTTCGGCATGAAGCGCACCGAAGTCCGCTGCAAGAACTGCGGCGCGCATCTCGGCCACGTCTTCGACGACGGCCCGAAGGAACGGGGAGGAAAAAGATATTGCATAAACTCGGTCTGCCTGGATTTGGAAACGAAGGAGTAAAAAACGGGGGGGGTGAGTCCCCTATCAAATCCGGCGAGGTCAAGTTTATTGCGCCATTTCCGCATGCCCGAAGCCGGGCGATCGGCTGCGCAAGAGATAATTCCCGCTACCGGCTAATTCGTGCGAATTAGCCGGTAGCGGAAGACCGCAAAATCACTCTTTCCACGCGCCGATATTTCGCCGCGCGAGAACGAGCTCGCCCGTATGGTAGCTTGTGTGGTCAACGATTTGCATCACTTCCTTCAGGATCGTCTGGCCGCTGCCGCGCGGGATCGGGGAGAGCAGATCGTTCTTCGGGTCTTTCACGATGCGCCTCAACGCTTCCAGGTCTTTCAGATATTCGGCGAGTGTATTTTCCCACATTTTTCGCGTGGCATTTTCCGTGCGTTTCGGCCAATAATCCTTCGGCCAATCCATTTCTTTGTAATCGTGATTTTCGATGAAGTTCACCATGTCGCGCTGCGTAATGCGGATGTGTTCCAAGAGCCCCCACGGAGAATAAGGCGCGCCTTCGACTTTCCTGTTTATAAATTCCGCAGGAAAATCTTTCGCGGCCTCCGTGAGCGGCTTGTGTGTGCACGCACTATCGAGGTAGTCCAGCAACTCCTCCCGTAATTTTTGATCGGCGTCCATAGTTTTGTTTGTCTCCGAATTATAAGTCTTTTTCTTATGATTTTCCAATGAGATGGCCCGGGCTTCGAGCGCCTCCGTTTTGTGATATTCTATAGCCATGCCACAGCACGACGATACCTCATGGGAAAAAGCCGCCGATTGGTACGATAGCCATCTTGCGGAAGGGGGAACGTATCAGCGCGACCTGATCCTGCCAAACATTTTACGGTTGATGGATATCAAAAAGGGAGAGGGAGTACTCGATCTCGCCTGCGGACAGGGATTTTTTGCGCGGGAGTTCGCAGGATTGAGCGATCGCGTGGTTGGCGTCGACGTCTCGCCGGCGCTCATCGCGCTTGCGCGCAGGAACATGCCGAAGAACATCGATTTCCGGGTTGCCTCGGCTGATTCGCTGCCATTTTTAAAAGATCGGAGCGTGGACAAAATCGCGATCGTGCTTGCGCTACAGAATATCCGGGACGTAGCCGGCGTTTTCCGCGAATGTACGCGCGTGCTAAAACCCGGTGGCATGCTCTTCGCCGTGATCACGCATCCCGCTTTCCGCGTTCCCAGGGCGAGCAGCTGGGAATGGGATGAAAAAGAAAAAACGCAATATCGCCGCATCGATCGTTACCTTTCCGAGGCGAAAGTAAAAATACAGATGCATCCCGGCGACCAACCGGACCAGTATACGCTCACATTCCATCGTCCGCTCCAGTTCTATTTTAAAGCGCTGAACAAAGCGGGGCTTTCCGTCTCCGCGCTCGAGGAATGGAATTCCAATCGCAAAAGCGATCCCGGCCCTCGCGCGAATGCCGAAAACGAAGCAAGAAAAGAAATACCGTTATTTTTGTGCCTTATCGCAAAAAATCTTCAGACTGGTCCTAGGAAGAGCGCTTGATCACCCCCACCACTTTGCCGCTGATCGAGAAGTCATCGTCGGGATGGAGATAGATCGGTTCGTAATCGAACGAGGAATCGGCGCGGAGGACGATCTGGCCGTTTTTGCGATCGTCAATGAATCGCTTCACGGTCGCTTTGTTGTCGATGATCGCGAGAACAGCGTCGCCGGTCTTGGGATCAGTCTGATTTTTGTCGACAATCATAAAATCGCCGTCTTCTATCTTTCTGCCGCCTATCTCCGCGCAATTCATAGAGGAGCCGTCGGCTTTGATGGCATAAAGACCGGTCGGTTTCGCGCGGCCGATGAGTTTACTCGAAACCCGAATAAACCCGTGAAAATTCTGCTCCGCGAAGATTGTTGCCGGACCGCAGTTCGCGGTGCCGACGATGGGGATCGAGAAAAGCGAGGAGGTCTTGTCCAGCAACCCCCTTGCCCAGCCCGGAGTGGAGGACGCCCGCTCCATCACGCCCTTGGCCTTATCGATGCTCAAAAAGCCCTTTTTTTGCAGCTGAAGCAGGTGGTGTTTGATCTTCTGGGGGGATTCGCCGGGAAGGCCGATCTCTTTGGCCATGTCGCGAAGGCTCAATTTGGCGAGGTTTTCCCGCTTCGAAAGGTCGAGAAGCTTGTCTTGTATACTGTGCATGATTCCAGTATAGCATATCGGAAAGCTTGACTTATCCACAACCCCCTAAGACTTGACATACTTGACAGAGCGGCTACAATTAAAGAAAAAGTCGAGATACATATAAATCAAAACTATAAAACAATGATTTATTCATATAAAGGAAAAACGGTGGGGGTAAAAAATACAAACACGGCTGCAATCCGCTCGGAGGCAAATTGGGTCTGGAGCGGCAGAATCGGCGCTTCATATATCGGCAGGAAGATCGAAAATACCGAAGCGAGAAAGACGAAGAAAGTTTTCGCGTACGTTCCGGCATACGGAGCATAGACAGCCGGGCTTCCCGATAAAAATGAAAAACGGCCCGATTTATTGCTGGGCCGTTTTGATTTATTTTTCTGGCACTTAGGCGTCCGGCTCGGTAAGCCACAGAAGCGCATTTTCGAAGCTCTTGCATTTGGTCGGCAGAACGCTCTCGCGATTGATGAGCACGAATTTCTTCTTGCCGGTGTGGACCGTTCCGTATCGCATCCCGAACGCTATACCGAGATCAAAGTGCGACCCTTCCGAATTTTTATTCCACCAGATATGGATCTCGTCCGCTCGTTCGATCTCCCAGCAGTTTTCATTAAGTATCTGACTGCCGATCGGGTCGCTCTGGTGCGTATCGCGCAGCGGCCAATGAACGTGATATCCTTGTTTTTCCAAACGAAGAACATACGCCCCGATTGCTTTCTTTTCCGCGTCGGTTATTTCCCGCACGGGACCGATAATGAAAGCTCTTTTCCGCCGCAGGCGTGGCATTTCGCCTCCTTGTCCAACGCGTCCGCTGATTTCAGCCTATGCGAAAAAATTTATGAGGTCAACTCACGACGTTGCGCTCTCCCGCGAATTGGCGGTAGGATGAGGAAAGATAGAAAGATTAATAAAAGAGGAGGTCTTATGGCCGGGAAGAAGATCGAGTTACGCGAGAAGACGCTCGAGATCCATGGCAATAGCGGCGAATCCGCCGCAGATCTGCGACCGGCGTTGCACCGAACGATAGCGTTTCCGCTCGGCAGCCTTGAGCGGGGACGACGGCTTTTTGCCGGCGAAGAGGAAGGATTTATTTACAGCAGGATCAATAATCCTACAACCGATGCTCTCGAAAAACGGCTTGCGGCTCTCGAAGGAGCCGAGGCGGCGCTCGTAACCTCGTCCGGCATGTCCGCGATCTTCCTTGTGGCGCTTCATCTTGCGAGCGGCGGAGGACATTTTGTTTCATCGAACCGGCTCTATGGCGGCGTCTACCATCTTTTCCACGAGCGTTTGAAGGCGCTCGGCATCCTCGCGACATTCGCGGAGGACCCGTTTAATATGGATCGATGGGACGCGGCAATCGGGCCGACCACGCGGTTTTTCTACGTCGAAACGCCTTCGAATCCGCTGATCGACCTGATCGATATCGCAGCGCTTGCAAAAATCGCGCACCGGCACCGGTTGCCGCTCGTGGTCGATTCCACGCTGGCAACGCCCGCACTACTTCGTCCGCTCGCCCATGGCGCGGACATCGGCGTGGCATCGCTCTCGAAATATATGGGCGACGGCGAGGTAATCGGCGGCGCGGTGTTCGGCAGAAAAAAAATGATCGACGCGCTTCGCCTCGGCTGGTTCCGCGACACGGGACCGTGTATGTCCTCCGATAATGCGCAGATCCTCTGCTATCACATCGAGTCGCTCCATGCGCGAATGCGGGAGCACTCGGTGAACGCCGCGCAGATCGCAAAATTCCTTTCGCGGCATCCGAAGGTGAAGCGGGTGTTCTATCCGAGCTTCGGGCCGCGCGCGGCGGCGAATCGCGCGCTCATGCCGGATGGATTCGGCGGCCTCATGGCCATCGAGCTCAGGGGTGGAAAGGCGGCTACACGTACGGCGCTCGAGTCACTCAAGATCTTCTGGCACGCGGCGAATATCGGCGAAGCGAGATCGCTTGTCGTGGCGCCCGCGTTCGAAACGCACGGCCAGATGACGCCCGACGAACGATCGAAGGCGGGCATTCCCGACGGCATGCTCCGGCTCTCGATCGGCCGCGAAGATCCGCGGGATCTGATTGACGACCTGAAACAAGCCCTCGCGCACGTGAAATAAAAAAAAACGATAAACCCGCCCGAAATCGGCGGGTTTTTTGCTGCCGCTACCCGTCCCCCCTCCCTTTTTTCGTATTTTCCTATCTTATTCGTACGAATAAGATAAAGAGGAATAAAAAAACCGGTTGCGTCAGGCAGCCGGTTTGATCTTCAATTCCGAAAGCTTCGGAACAATATCGTATTTCCTGCATGCTTCCCGAAAACATTCGAGAAAGCTTCCGTTCAGGAAGTCTTCGTGCGTCGGCCATTTTTCCACGATCCATTTTGCGGTGTGCCGGAGAAATTCCGCCGCGTCAATCCTGCTCACCGTATGATCGCCGTAAAGCAATACGCCGAGCCGTGTGATGCGGCACTTCACACATGAACCGCATTGCGAATCGAGCGGCGGAAACGTGGGTGTCCGTTTTCGCCACGACCTTTGAATCAACGGTTTGTAGCAGGGAGGCGCAAAGCAATTGTGGACGTGTGCAAGCCATTCCGGTTTGCGGACGGCGAGGTCTTTTACGACATCCATTTCCGCCCGATTCCGCCATGCAACTTCGACGGGGATCCCGAGCCGGCGAAGCATACCGTTAAAGTAACGCATATTCCTTTCCTCGCCGGTGAAGAGATGTTTCGAAGTATCCTCGCCGAATCCTTCGGTGATGATTTTCGACGCGCCGAATTCGAGAGCTGCCGGAATAATGATGCCCGCAAGGAACATGTCCCGCGAGCGCATTACCTTGAAGCCGGTTTCGACGGATCCATTGTGCAGTTCGATGACGCGGAAATGCCGGAAGCCGAGTTTTTTCGCCTGGAGCTCCGCATATTTCCGCTCGCCCGAGGCATTTACCCGATTCAAGCCGGCGATGTGCACGACGAGCACGTTGTCTTTTCCGTATTTTTCCTGCGCCCACCACACATTCCAGAGCGAATCTTTTCCGGCGGAAAATGCCACGACCACTTTGTTGCGATCGGTTTTTGGCAGGGAAAATGATGCGGCGGCGTTCAGTATCGGAGTTTTGAAATGCGGCGGCAACCGGTTTTCGGACGCGTACATTTTATCGATGAGCCGTTCCGTTTCCCGCACCACAAAAAAATTTGTTTCGATGATTTCCGGAAGATGCGGCGCGACAAGATGCATCATGCCGAGCTGGGAGAAAAGAAAGCGGGCGAGCAGGGAATTCGGATAGCTCCCCGCGATCTCCAGGCGTTCCTTCCGTTTCGGCCCGTCGAGCGTAAGCGCAAGGCCATTGAGCTCAACCGCGAGCCGCAGCATTTTTTTCATGATCCGCTCCTTGTGAACTTTACTGCCTACTTTCTATCACAGCTGTGCGGCTTTTGCAATGTTACATTTTCTGCGATCGCAGAAAATGTAACATTTTTTATTGCGGTAATTTCGGCTATAATTCACTTATGGGAAAAAAGGAAGTGTTGAAAAAACTTGCAGCGGAAATGGCCGCGGACAAATCGCTTCCGCTTTCGACGAATTTGGTTTTTGGCGAAGGAAATCCGGATTGCGAAGTGCTTTTTATCGGCGAAGCGCCGGGAGCGAACGAAGACATGCAGAAGCGGCCGTTCGTGGGGCGCGGCGGACAGCTTCTGAACGATTGCTTGCGGGGGATCGGCTGGAAGCGGGAGCAAGTATATATCACAAATATCGTGAAGCGCCGGCCGCCGGAGAACCGCGATCCGTTACCGGAAGAAATTGCGGCATATAAGCCGTATTTGAAGCGACAGATCCAGATCATCAATCCGAAGATCATCGTGCCTTTGGGCCGCTTCGCCATGAACTATTTTTTGCCTGAGGCGAAGATCACGCGCGACCAGGGGCACGCGTTCAAATTGAGCACGCGGTTGATAGTGCCCATGCTCCATCCTGCGGCCGCCTTGCGCAGCAATGGAATGATGGGCCTCTTCCGCGAAAGTTTTAAAAAAATGCCGAGGATTGTTTCGGGCGAGTTTCTTGCCGAAGCAGTTGCTTCCGTGCCTGTTTCTGCAATGCCCGCGACGAAAAAAGAGTCCGCGAAGCCGAAGAAAAAAATGCCGCCGAAGCTGTTTTAGCAGTCTGGCGCCGCATATTCGTCATCCCGGGCTTGACCCGGGATCTGAAAATTTCGAGATTCTGGCGTTCGCCAAGATGACGAGGGTGGGTTATGCTTCGATAAGATTTAACTTTCGGAGGTTCATTTGAAAACCTATCGTGGCGTGCTTTCGCCTTGGTTCGAAACCGGCACCGAAGGGATCGTGTGGACGCTTTATGAAGATGGCAAAAAAGGATACGATGCCATGCGGATCATCGAGAATGGCGACCGCTTGAAGGTCTGGAGAGAAAGCGGAGAGATTGTCTTTGACGGCGAGATCGTCGAAGATCACAAAGCGGGCTGGGAGGAATACCCGGGCCGTCCCGGTTTCGGCCAGCCGTCCGCTTTGGGGTATTGGATCCATTGGACACAACGCGGTTGGGAGCCCGATAATTGGGCCGCGCTCTTTTTCAACGAGTACATGGACGGGGACAACGCGAAACCGCTTCGCGCCGAACTCACGAAGAAAGGCAAGCCGCAGGCATGACCTGCGGTTTTTTTATCGCCCCTCATCGCCAGAAGGATGCTATTATTATAGTATGAACTTCGCCCTGACTTATTTGATATACCGCTTCGCTTACCGCGTCGGAGATTTTTTCCATCATTGGTATTACGACGGTTCGCGCAATTTTTTTCACGGTTTCATCTCATTCCTCGAATCGCTCGACCGTACGTTCGCGGTGCGGCTTACCCTCAAATTCCTTTTCCATCCGCTCTACAAGGATTATACGATCGTGGGCAGAATACTCGGCTTTATCTTCCGCTCCGGAAGGATTTTGATCGGCGTCGTGGTCTACGCGTTTTTCGCGGTTATTTTCTTCGCCATTTACCTCGCGTGGCTGCTTGTGCCGCCCGCTTTGATTTTATATGCCGCAGCAAAATTCTAACAACAGAGAATTCTTTTTCGACGATCCGCGCCTGCGGATGAGCCTGCCGGGCCGCGCGCTTGTGCGCGTCGCGCGTTATGTCACGTACTTCGTGCTCGCCGCGGCCGATGTCACTTTTCTCCTTTCGGACCTTCCCTGGATGCGAGCCGTAGGAGCCGCGCTGCTTCTCTTTTTTGTCGACCGGATCGTACATCTCGGCGAGGCCGACAAACCGCTCTCGGAAATGCCGGGGGAAGGGCGCGTGAACGCGGCGGAGTATCTCAGACCGAAAACATTCGCGGCAATCGAGAAATCGTTCGATCACAGCATTGTTATGCGACGGAGTTTTCTCCTTGAAACGGCGCGTGAATTGCTCGCGTTCGCGGGGATCCAGGAAGGATTGCGCCGGCTCGACGTGAAGACCGAGGAATTCCGGCAAAAAATTGAAGAGTTGCTTGCGGAAAGCGCGAAGGACGCCGTTGCGGCCGACGAACATCTGGCGCAGGCCGAAGCGCTCGCCGCAAAGGCGATCGTACAGGCTTCTGACGCGGGACACGAGTTCGTGGAACTCGGCGACCTGTTCTCGGCGATGCCGCTTATGGACGACGAGCGCATCGCGCGGTTGTTCAATATTTTCTCGATTGAGGCCGGCGATCTCGCGCGTGCGCTTATTTTCGGCTCAATGAGCAGGCGTTTCGGGCGCCGGCCGAACACGCTCGGCGGGTTCGTTCTGAACGCCCCGCGCCTGCGCCATCGCATCATGAATCGCGCCTGGACCTCGCGACCTACGCCCACGCTCGACCAGTATTCCTCCGACTTCACCGATCTCGCGCGCGCGAACCAGGCCGGGTTTCTCGTGGGCCACAACGAAGAATTCGAACGGCTGATCGAAACCCTGGCGCGGCCCGTGAATCCGAACGCGCTTCTCGTGGGCGAAGCGGGCATTGGCAAGGAAGCGATCGTCGCACACCTCGCGCAGAAGCTCGAGAAGGATGACGTGCCGCCGGCGCTTTTCGATAAACGGCTCGTCGCGCTCGAGCTCGAAAACCTTGTCGCGGGCGCGCCGCCCGAGGAGCTGAACGCGCGGCTCAAAAAGATCGTTGAAGAGATCATTGTGGCCGGAAATATCATCATCTATCTTCCGAATATCCATAATCTCGTGCGTACCTCCGGCACCGCTTATCTTTCGGCGGCGGATGCCCTCATGCCCATCATTATGAATAACGCTTTCCCGATCGTCGGCGCCACCTATCCGCGCGATTTCAAACAATATATCGAGCCGCGCGGGGATTTCACCGGCGCGTTCGAGGTGATCCGCGTGAACGAAGTGAGCGAGGCCGATGCGGAAAAAATTTTGAGTTACGAAAGTCTGATCCTTGAGCGGCAGTTCCGCGTGACAATCAGTTTCGGCGCGATCAAGAAAGCGGTCGTCCTCGCGAAAAAATATTTTCGGGGTAAGTTCCTTCCTTCGAGCGCCGAAGAGCTTCTGAAGACCGCAATCGTGGACGCCGACCGGCGCGGCGAGAAAACGCTCGGCCCCGAGCGGGTAATCGCCGTCGCCGAATCAAAAGTGAACATACCCATGCACGAAGCGGAGGGCGAGGAGGCGGAGCGGCTTTTGAAACTCGAGGAAGTCATCCACGAGCGGCTCGTGGACCAGGAAGAAGCGGTCAAGGCGATTGCGGATTCGCTCCGCGAATATCGGAGCGGGCTCACGCGCGGCAAGGGGCCGATCGCGAGCTTCCTTTTTGTGGGGCCCACGGGCGTCGGCAAGACCGAGCTCGCGAAGATCCTCGCGGAGATCCAGTTCGGTTCGGAAAAAATGATGGCGCGATTCGACATGACGGAATATCAGGACAAACAGAGCTTCTACCGCTTCATCGGCTCGCCCGACGGCTCGGTGAACGGCGCTTTGACCGACGCTATTTTACAGAAGCCGTACAGCCTGGTGCTCCTCGACGAATTCGAAAAGGCGTTCCCGGATATTTTGAATTTATTCCTGCAGGTTTTGGACGACGGCCGGCTCACGGATAATCTCGGCCGCACGGTCGACTTCACGAACACTATTATCATCGCGACCTCGAACGCACATTCGGACATCATCAACGACGCCCTGGGCCAGGGGCAATCAATGTCGCAGATTTCCGATTATTTAAAACGAAAACTCACGGACGTGTTCAAGCCGGAGCTTCTGAACCGCTTCTCGAAAGTCGTCGTTTTCAAAAATCTTTCGCCGGGCGACCTCGCGAAGATCGTCGCGATCAATTTGAAGGAAGTGATGGAGTCGCTCAAGGGACAAGGAGTCGAAATGCAGGTGGATGAGCCGGTCCTCGCCTATTTCGCGAAACTCGGCTACGATCCGGCGTTCGGCGCGCGGCCGTTGCGGCGCGTGATCGAAGAAAAACTCAAGGCGCCTTTGGCTCAGGCGATTCTTCAGAAAAAAGTTTCGAAAGGCAGCCGCGTGAAGCTCGTCGTAAACGGAGACGGCGTGGATTTCGTGCCGATGGCATAGAGCCCGCTGCGGCGAGGCAATCAAATAAAAAAGCGTACTATATAGTACGCTTTGCCGTTTTTAAGCGGCGAGTTTGAGATCGAAGCGGATTTTGCGGAGCGCATCCACAACGAGCGAGATGGGCGCTTGGTCGAGTCGGATGGAACCGCGCCGGAAATTGAAGGGGATCGGCGAACCGAACCGGCGCAGGTTCTTGAAGAAGAAGCCAAGGTAGTAAGGGGTGATGTCGACAAGCGAACGCTTTTTGCCCCCGATGCAACCAACGCGGGCAAATCGGCGGAGTTCATCCTGGCTGAGTTCGATTTTGTTGAACATCGACTCCATTTTGACGTTTTCCGCCCGCGTGAATTCGCGGACATCCACGAGGTCGCCAATACCCACGATTGCGCCGAGCATGCCCTTTTCGAGCTCGATGTCGTATCGATCGGCAGGCCAGAAATGCATCCTGCTCTTTGAAGTGTAGAGCAAGATCGGCCCGCGGTAGTGGTAGTTCCAGGAGCGCGATTTCACGCCGCACAAGCCGTGTTCGCCATTCTCGAGCACAAGGATATTCCGGAAAAGCATTTCGTTGTAAGGGAAGACATTCGGAAGTACCGGGAGTGTCGCTGTAGACTTTCCGACGCATGCAAGATTGGCTCGTTGTGCGTGGCCTTTCGCTACTGACTTATCCGAGGAAATCGTATTGCTTGCCATAGTGTCTCCGTTGTTGATTGATCAACTGCTGGGCATATCCTAACGCCACGTTATTTTCATGTCAATCAAAGAAGGATGCGTTATACTGAATTCATGCACGACGCTTCGAACCAGGACATCGCCGAGATTCTCCGCGAGATCGCGACCTATCTCGAAATGCAGGACGTGCCGTTCAAGCCGCGCGCGTTCGAAAAAGTGGCGCAGACAATCGAAGGACTCGAGGAAGAAGTTTCCGCCCTCTATAAAAAAGGCGGTTTGAAGGCGCTCGAGGAAATTCCGGGCGTGGGCAAGGGCATCGCGGAGCGCATCGAGGAATTTTTGAAGACCGGCAGGATCAAGGACCACGAAACGCTCAAAAGACAGGTGCCGGTGAAGCTCGCCGATTTCGCGGGCATCGAAGGCGTGGGCCCGAAAACAATCAAGCGGCTCTATAAAGAACTCGGCGTTAAAGATCGCGCGACGCTTGAGAGAGCGGTGAAGGCCGGGCATATCGCGAAGCTTGCCGGTTTTGGCAAGAAAAGCGAGGAGAAGATCGCGAAATCGCTGACCTTTGCGAACGGCAACCGGCGGTTCATTTTGGGCTACGCGATGCCGCAGATCCGCAGGGTACAGGCGCGACTTGAAGAAGTGCCGGGCGCAGAGAAGGTCGTGATCGCCGGTTCCGCGCGGCGCAAGAAAGAGACAATCGGCGATGCGGACATTCTCGCGGTCGCTAAAAATTCAAAAGCGATCATGGAGAAATTCGTTTCCATGCCCGAGGTCGCCGCGGTCATTGCTCATGGCGATACGAAGTCGTCCGTAAAACTCAGGTCCGGCTTGAATGTGGACTTGCGCGTCGTGCCTGCGGAATCCTACGGTGCGGCACTCAACTATTTCACCGGATCGAAGGATCATAACGTGGCATTGCGGAAAATTTCCGTCGCGAAGGGGTGGAAACTGAATGAATACGGGCTTTTCCGCGGTGCGAAGCGGCTCGCGGGAAAAAACGAAGAAGAATTATATAAAGCGTTCGGAATGGATTACATCGAACCGGAACTCCGCGAGAACACGGGCGAGCTTGAAGCGGCGCGAAAGCATGCCCTGCCGAAGCTTATCGAGTACGGCGCGCTCATGGGCGACCTGCAGACACAGACCGACTGGACGGACGGCACGGAGCCGATCGAGGCCATGGCGCTTGCCGCGGCGAAGGCAGGCCTCGAATATATCGTAATCACGGACCACACAAAGCGTTTGGCGATGACACACGGGCTCGACGAAAAGCGCATTGTCCTGCAATGGAAGGAGATCGACCGCGTGCAAAAAAAGCTTGGAAACAAAATAAAGATATTAAAGGGAAGCGAATGCGATATTTTAAAGGATGGCACGCTCGATTTGCCCGATTCAATCCTCTCGAAGCTCGATGTCGTGGGCGTCTCGGTCCATTCACACTTCAATCTGCCACGCGCGGAACAGACCGCACGCGTGATCCGCGCAATCTCGAACCCGCATGCGGACATCCTTTTCCATCCCACGAGCCGCATCATCAATCGCCGCGAGCCTATCGACCTCGATATGGACGAAGTGATTACGATGGCAAAAAAAACCGGAACGGTGCTGGAGATCAATTCGTTTCCGGAGCGATCCGATCTGAAAGACGAATACATCCGCAAGTGCGTCGACCGCGGCGTGAAGCTTTCGATTGATTCGGACGCCCACTCCTCCGCCCACTTTGCAAATCTCGAGTACGGCATTGCGCAAGCCAGGCGCGGCTGGGCCGGAAAAAAGGATATTGTGAACGCCTGGCCCGTGGAAAAAATGACTAAATTCCTCAAAAACAATTGAGGAATTTAGTCATCCCGACCCCGGCCTTCGCCGGGGCGACAATGCTAGAAGATGACGATATAAAAAAACCGTGATATAATATCTTCATGACCCCGCCGCGGCAATCCGAACCTCCTCACGAGAAACCTCCTACAAAAAAACAAGTGGTTGCCGGTTTTGTAGTGTATCGGAAAACGAGTGACGGGATTAAATTCCTGTTGCTCTATCGCCGCGGCAATTATTGGAACTTTCCCAAGGGACACTTCGAGCCGGGAGAGAGCACGATCGATGTGGCACTGCGCGAACTCGAGGAGGAGACCGGCATCAAAAAAATAGAATTGCGTATCATGCCGAACTTCCGCGCTTATGAACGGTTCTATTTCAAAATAGGGAACCAGGGTATTTACGATACGGTGATTTTATTCCTCGCTGAGACCCATAAGGCGGACATCAGGATCGATCCGCGCGAGCACTCCGGTTTCGGCTGGTTCACGTATCACGATGCGATGAACGTGATTGGCAAAAAATACGGCGATACGAAGAAAGTATTGAAGCAGGCGCAGGACTTCCTCCAGGCGCGGAGTCGTCCGCATCCGCGGCGGTAATCGTCATTCGCGGAATTCACGATGAATCTGGATCCCCGCGTGTCCGCCCGGGGAGGATCCGACTCCGGCGGACGCGGGGAGAATAAAAAATGGCTCGCGGAGGAGCCATTTTTTATTACTTCACTGGATCCTGACTTTCGTCAGGATGGTTTCTTTTGTGAAAAACCTATTTCACAAAAGAAACCACTTTCTTGAATGCGGCAGGATGATTTTCCGCGATCTCGGCGAGTACCTTGCGGTCGAGCTTCACGCCTTTCTTCTTGAGCGCCGCAATAAACCTGCTGTAGTTCATTCCTTCCGCGCGGACCGCCGCGTTGATCTTCACGTTCCACAGCTGGCGGAAAACGCGCTTCTTGTTTTTGCGCCCGGCGAAAGCGTGCGTCCAGGCGTGGAGGAGCGCTTCTTTTGCGGCGCGCTCCTTCGACTTCCTGCTCCAGCGGAAGCCTTTCGTGTATTTCAGGAGCTTTTCGCGATGTTTGTGGGCGTGTACGCCTCGTTTGACTCTGGGCATATGATTTTAGAAGCTGATGTGCGCAGATCTGCGTTTATTCGCTTCTATGGCTGTGTCCGCGCTAATCCGCATCTAGTAATTTAGTATTTTTTTTATCGGATAATCAAGTGACCGCGTTTTGCTTTTGCCGCGGATGTTTTTCTGTGACGTGCGGGTGCGGAAATGATTCACCGCCATTGAGCGGCGGACGATCTTTCCATTTTTCGTGATTCTGATTCGTTTGGATGCGGCTTTGTTCATAAAGGCTCGTAAGCTCGTAAGCTCGTAAGCTCGTAAGCCAATCCGTTTTCGAGTGGCTTACGAGCTTAGCAGGCGAATCGCCATTGCAATGCGATTCGGTGCTTACGAGCTATGGAGCTATTTTTTGGCAATCTGCATATTCATCCCCTGGCCGCCGAAGCGGGGTTCGTTCAGGGCTTTGTACTCTACTGTAATCATTTTCAGGAATTCCGCAAGTTTTTGGCGCGCCCAGTCCCGGTTGTATTTTTCACGGCCGCGGAGGCGCATCTGGATCTCGACGGTGTTTCCCTCGGCCAAAAACTTCTCGAGTTGCTTCAGTTTGATCTGTAAATCGTTCATCGCCGCGCGCGCGCTGATCTGCACGTGCTTCAATTCACCGCCTTTCCGCGCCGCCCGCTCTTTTTTCGCCTGCTTCGCGGCCTCGTAGCGGTACTTGTCGTAGCTCATGAGCTTCGCGACCGGCGGTTTCGCCGCAGCCGAGATCTCGATGAGGTCGAGGCCAATGTCGGGCTTCGCGAGCGCAAGCGCCTCCTCGCGCTTCAAAACGCCGATGTTTTTCCCGGTCTCGTCGATCACCCTGAGCTCCGGGGCGGTTATTTGGCTGTTAATCTTTGGTCTGACTATGGAAGTGGATGCCTGGTTTCCTGATTTACGAAAGCCTTTTCATTATAGCCGTTTTATGCGCGGTGTCAAAGCGATGATGATTGTCCGGGCTGCCTTATCGCCGCGCTATCTCAATATTTATCTGTCGTGCCTATTTCGGCGTATCGAGATAAAGCGGAAACAAAGCAGAAACAATGTGGTAATAAGACGCCCCGATGACCATGCTATACTTTTATATATGCCCAGCGAAACCCCGGTCGCCGAGCCGCAATACGAATATCTCGGCAAGCGCACGCTCTGGCTTTTCATCGCGAACCGCGCGCGGGTCGCGGCGGGAGCGTTTTTCCTGTCGCTCCTTTTCCTCGGGCTTCTCTATGTCGGCCTGCCCGCTCAAAGCGTCGCGTTCGGTTCCGTTTCCCTCAATCTCACGGGCGCTGCCGAATACGCGGCTCTTGCCTGCTTCCTTGTTTTCATCGTGGCTTTCCTCATCGCTCTGCTTGTCGGCTGGCTTGTTTATAAGAACTACCGATTCCTGCTCGGCGAGGATGCGCTGAAGATCAAGCGGGGCGTTTTGAGTAAAGAAGAAATAGCGATCCCGTTCCGGCAGATTCAGGACGCGACGATCGAGCGCAGCCTAGCTTACCAGCTGTGGGGGCTCTCGAAGCTCGTGATCCTCACGGCCGGCCGCGAGGACAAGGGCGAGGAAAACGACGAGTCCGAAGGGATACTTCCCGCGCTCGACAAAAATCTCGCCGAGCGTTTACAGCAGGAACTGCTACGGCGCGCAAATATAGAGAAGACGA
>DATLTV010000012.1:0-4711 GCA_035533375.1 Minisyncoccota bacterium | reverse complement strand
GATGCCGCCCGCAGTGTTTGCTGAACGCATCGCAGCTTAACAACAAAAAATCGGCGGAAAAATCGCCGAAAAACTCATAGAAACACTGTCTAAAGAATCGAGGCCTTTACAGGCTGACTTTTCATTGGAAAATCCCGGGCTTCGATGAATTATTCTTGCGACCGTCCGCCGTGCCTGCGCTTCTCCCGAATCGACGCGGAGCGCGCCTGCGCCCTTACGCTACCGACCGCGGCATCTCGCGCTCAAGATCGACGTGCAATTTTTCCTTGAGAATCTTCTTCACGAACTTCATCTCACGTTTCAAAAGTTCGAATTCGCCTTCATGGTCGGTAAGGCGCTTGAGGAATGCGTCGAGCGTGTTCGTGAGCTCTCGGATGCTCGCCTTCAGTACAGCCATCTCATGTTTCATTTCCTTCGAATCGCTTTCGAGGACCGAGAGTCGCGCATCGACCGAATCGAATCTCTTATCAACCGCATCGAATCTCTTATCAACCGCATTGAAGCCGCGCCCCATCATGAGACTCAGTTTATCCAGCGTCATTCCTGCAACCCTCTTGGATTGCTTTTCGGTTCGCTTGCGGGACATATCTTCATAGTAATTCGTTCCCGATAACTGTCAAACCGCTGCCATGTGCATGATTCATAGAACACGGCTTTTTGTGCGAAGATATAGTAATAACCGCCGGACTCCTTAAGCCCATAAGGGTTCGAAAAATAAAAAACTGCATATGGATGACTTTGAATCGTTAAGGAACCGATGGAGAGAACTGCGTGCGAAATTCATGGCTTCGGGCTGCGGGGCATCGCCGCAAAACCCGGATACTCGGGATCTCATGCATATCGAGCTGCGCCTGCGCCGAATTCATTGGCCGCGACTCAATGCGGTTGAACAGTACGAGCTCGATTCAAGAAAGTTCTTTGCGCAACTCTCTTTGCCTGAGGGCCCCCTATCGGTCAGTCTCGTAGGCCAATCAACAAAAGATCAACTTGTCGAAGAATTGGCAGGAGTTATGGCTCGAATCATTCCCGGCGTGATCAAAAGGGAAACTGAGAAGGATACCTCTGGGCTCGAGCCACGCTCCGACGTTCAATAATATGTGTTCCCATTCCTACGGCAGTTCGATAGTGCCGGCGCATCGTAAAAACTCTTATTTTATCGGGCGAGTCCGATTTAAGTGGCAAAATTTATATTTCTTCCCGCTACCGCAGGGACAAGGGTCGTTCCGACCCACTTTGCCGAGCGCCGGCGCGGGAGCCGCGCGCTGCTGCTGCGGCTGGGATTGCCCTTCCGCGGAAAGCTTGTGGAGGTTCACGAACACCCAGCCGTTAAAGTTGTTCCAGAAGCTTTTGAAAAGCTGGTGCGCTTCCTGGCGATATTCGACGAGCGGATCGCGCTGGCCGTAGGCACGGAGGCCGACGGCTTCGCTCAAGGCTTCGAGGTCTTCGAGATGGGTCATCCAGAGCATGTCCAAAATGCCGAGCAGGCGGTTCATGGCCATCGGGTTCGCGGCGATCTCGTCGCTGCGCTTTACGAGAAGCTCGCGATAATACGCTTCGTCTTGTTCGTCCGGCGTGTTCGCGTTGGATTCCTGACCCGGATCCCGATTTTCGCCGGAAATAGGGTTTTGAGATTTGAGATCTAAGATTTGAGATTTCAAAATCCCCGCCTCGGTGAATATCTTTTTCAGATCGAGCGCCTCGCCGCCATCGGGGATAGGCTGCATGATCAGCGCATCGAGATGCGAAGAAGTCGCCTCGAAAATAATACTTGCGAGCGCTTCTTTATTCATCGCGCTCAAAATTTCGAACCGGCGGCGGTACACCGACGCGCGCTGTTTGTTCAGCACATCGTCGTATTCGAGCAGGTGCTTGCGGGAATCGAAGTTCGCGCCTTCGACCTTCGCCTGCGCTTCGGAAACGACTTTTGAAAGGAAACCGAACTGCAGAGGCTCGTCTTCGGGCAATTGGAACCGTTCCATCATATTCTTGATCCTGTCGCCTCCGAAAATGCGCAGGAGGTCGTCCTCAAGCGAAAGGAAGAATTGCGATGAACCTTGATCGCCCTGCCGGCCCGAACGGCCGCGGAGCTGGTTGTCGATGCGGCGCGCCTCGTGCCGCTCCGTGCCGATCACATGGAGTCCGCCGAGCGCGCGGACTTTCTCCGCTTCTTTCGGATCCGGAGGATTGCCGCCGAGCAGAATGTCCACGCCGCGGCCGGCTACGTTCGTCGCAACGGTTACGGCGCCCGATCTTCCCGCCTGCGCGATGATCGCGCCCTCGCGCTCATTGTTTTTTGCGTTCAAGGTTTCGTGCGGGATCGCTGCGTTCGAAAGAAGCGCGGACATGAGCTCGTTCTTTTCGATCGAAGCCGTGCCGAGGAGGATCGGTTGGCCCTTTTTGTGGCGTTCACGGACATCTTCGATCACCGCGCGGTATTTCGCGGCGTAATTCTTGTAAATCAGATCGTTCCGGTCATCGCGGATGAACGGGTTGTTCGTGGGAATACTTACGACGTCGAGCTTGTAGACTTTGTGGAATTCTTCGGCGGAAGTCTGCGCCGTTCCCGTCATGCCGGAGATCTTCTTATACATGCGGAAATAGTTCTGCACGGAAATTTTCGCGTAGGTGCGCGATTCCTCCTTCACGAAGACGCCTTCCTTTGCCTCGATTGCCTGGTGCAGGCCGCCCTGGTAGCGCCGCCCCATGAGCATCCGTCCCGTGAATTCGTCGACGATGATCACCTCGCCGTTCCGCACCACGTAATCCTTATCGCGCGTGAAAAGCGCTTTCGCCCGCAAACTTTCCTCAAGATAGTGCACGAGGCGGATGTGCTCGGGCGCGTAGAGGTTGCTCACGCCGATCACTTTTTCCACTTTCCCGATCCCGTTCTCCGTGATGGTGGCCTGTTTCAATTTTTCATCCACCGTATAATCGTCGTCTTTCGCGAGATCGCGGGCGATGCGCGCGAAGGTCTTGTAATATTCGCTCGACTGCTCATCCGGCGCCGCGATGATCAAAGGCGTCCGCGATTCGTCGATCAAAATGCTGTCCACCTCGTCGATGACCGCAAAATGATGCTCGCGCTGAACGCGCATCGGGAGCGCATACGCGAGATTGTCGCGAAGATAGTCGAAGCCGAATTCGTGGTTTGTGCCGTAGGTCACGTCCGCGAGATACGCATCGCGGCGCGAGACCGGCTTCAAAAATTCCTGCTGGACCATGAAATTGCCGGTCGTTTGTTCTTCCTTGTCCGGAAGCTTCTCCATGCCTTCGGGAATCTTCCATTCGGGATCGTACGAGAATGCCGCGTTCGGCACGAGGCAGGCCACGCTCAAACCGAGCGCGCGGTAAATGCGCCCCATCCAGACCGCATCACGCCGTGCGAGATATTCGTTCACGGTGACCACGTGCGCGCCCTTGTTCTCAAGCGCGTTCAGATACACGGGCGCAACGGCGGCAAGCGTTTTTCCTTCGCCCGTCATCATCTCGGCGACCGCGCCTTTGTGCAGTACGATCCCGCCCATGAGCTGTACGTCGAACGGCCGCTGGCCCAGGGTGCGCCGGGCGGCTTCGCGCACGCGCGCGAACGCTTCGGGCAGGATATCGTCAAGCGTCTCCCCTGCCGAAAGCCGGTTGCGGAACATATGGCTCGATTCCCTGAGCTCCTCGTCCGAAAGCTTCTTCGCATCTTCCTCGAGCGCGTTGATCTCCGCCACCTTCTCCCGAAGTGGCTTCAGCTGATCCCCGGAAAATATCCTTTTGAGCGAGTCGAGCATTGTCTAGGGATTATAGTGCATTCCTACCAATTTGTCCCTATTGACATAAAGCCAATAAATATACTACAATATCACTGGACCTAAGAAAGGAGCTTGGATGTTTCCCAAACAAAGGATAGCCAAGCATAATACTTGTTGTATGCGTGATGCTTGTCGCAAAACAATCTTGAAAGGTTCTCCTATTTTCTGGGGAATCCGTCCTGCCCCCGAAGGGACCACACAAGGCGACCACAAAAACGCAATCGGGCCTTTCTGTTCGCGCGATTGTCACGACGAATTCGAGGCGCAAGCGTTCGCAAGCGCATAACAATAATAGCCGGGAGCCATGAGGCTTAATCGTGGTGACACTGGGGCCGATCACCAGTTGTTAAAAACGAGGCCGACCACCAAATTATTGGTGGTCTTTTTTTGTCCGCGGGACATGGTTTGAACAGCTTTAGAAATTAGAAAGGTATGAATCCCGGATACAGTGGATTGGAAGCACGGGCCCCGGCCGGAGTTTACCCCGGGCGTTGGCCGGGGCCGCGGCGAAACGGAGCGGCAGAAAATGAACGCTTATTTTCTGTCGCCTCGTTTCGGCTTCAAAAGCAACTTATATTTTTCGATCTCGGAGCGGAGCGTATCGCGCGCGCGGTCGATTGCGACCCGGGCGTCGTCAGCCTCTTCTTCCGCGTGGAAAACCTTTTTTCCGAGGCGCAAACCAAGGGATGCCTTGAATACGTCGCCGTGCTTGTGGTGCCTTGTCGTGCGCGCGAGATCAAGCGATACCTGCACCTCCCCCTCTCTTTCGAATCGCGCAAGGAATTTCTTGATCGGCTGAAGCTTGCTCCCGATATAAGTTTCCAAGCTCGGCGTCAGATCTACGTTTAACGTTTTAATATTTATTTGCATGAGTCCAGTATATCACAATAGTATTTCAAACGATATCCTGCCTC
>DATLTV010000011.1:0-2670 GCA_035533375.1 Minisyncoccota bacterium | reverse complement strand
TTTTATCACCTCCGGCAAATAATGCAGATTGATGAAAAATTCGTTCACCCCGTACTTTTTAAATTGAAGGATATGCCATTCCAAAAGCGGCTTACCGGCCAGGGGCACCATTACCTTCGGAATATTATCGGTTATGGGCCGGAGGCGCGTGCCAAGTCCGGCGGAGAGAATGACGGCTTGGGTGATTTTTGGCATACTTCAAATCTTACATCTCAGATCTCAAAGATTAAAGCTTAACACTTAAGAAATCTTCTCTATAATTTTTACTGCCTCAAACAGGTCCTTCGCAATAAAATCGGGCTTTGCTTTGTATCGCTCGTCTTTTCCCGCGTATCCGGTTTGCACGAGAATAGTGGCGAGTCCGGCCCGCTTGCCGAGCACAATGTCCGCAGTCAAGTCGCCCACCATGAAACTGCCCTTCATCCGTATTCCGTGTTCTTTCGCCGCTTTCCGGATCATGCCGAGATTCGGCTTGCGACATGCGCAAATCACGCGGTATTTCTTGAGTTTCGCTTTCGGGTGATGGGGGCAGTAATAAATGCCGTCGATCACGGCGCCGCTCCGGCCAAGGCGCCTCACCATGACCGCGTGCAAACGATCAAGCTCTTTTTCCGTGATCAACCCGTGTGCTATGGCTCCCTGATTCGTGACCACGATCACGGCAAATCCCAGACGGTTTAATTGTTTGATAGCCGTCGCCGCCCCAGGCAGAATCCGAAGTTTTTTTATATCGCTCAAATAATTAACTTCCCTATTGATCGTGCCGTCACGATCGAGAAAAATAGCCCTCATAGTATCTCAAATCTTATATCTCAAATCTCAAAACTGCAAACGATACCGGTGAAATAGTATCTCAAAGTTTATATCTCAAATCTAAGTTTTGAGATTTGAGATATCAGTTTTGAGATCCCCCTGCTAGATGATCAAAGTAATCCTTAAAATATTGCGTCATGAGATGCAGGATGACGCCGTGAATACCCTCGACGACGCCATAATCGCCTTTCTGCGTTTTCACCAGAATTTTCGCGTCGGCGAGCTGGTTCAATTTGCCGCCGTCGAAGCCGGAAATGCCGATGACGGGAATTTTCCGTTCCTTCGCGACCTCGACCGCCTTCAGGACATTCGGCGAATTGCCGGAACTTGAGATCGCGATTACGATGTCCGCGTCCTGCAGATAATTCCTGAGCGGGCCGGCGAAGACCATATCGTAGCCGACGTCGTTCGCCCAGGCCGTGAGCTCTTCTTCGGTCGAGGGCAGGCGGATCGCCTGAAAGCGGCGGCTTTGCTTGTCCAAATGGCTCCCGAACACGGTCTTGTTGAAATCGGCGACCCAATGCGTCGCAAGCGCGAGCGATCCGCCATTCCCGAACACGTAAATGCGTCCGTCGCGCTCGTAGACGGCCTGCAGAATGTTCAGCGCCTTCGCGATCTCCGCAGCCGGCAGGGTCCGCAGTGCGGCTTCGTTCTTCGCGACGTAGTTTTTGATGTAATCCTCCATGGCTATTTATTGTACGGCGAAATGACTTCTTCGTCATCCAAGTTTCGCCGTCGTCCCCTAGTTTGTCATCCCGGAATCCCGCCACAGCGTTGATGCACGGGATCCATACTTTTAAAAATTATTTTATGTCGTATGGATCCCGGATAAATCGCGCGGCGATTTTCCGGGATGACATTAGTGCGCGAGGGTGACCCAATTATATCATGCAAGCGTCGTATGCCCGTTATCTCCGCTGAAGAGGATCTCCGCGCCCGACTGGATAAACTTCACCGGGATCTCCTGGAATTCGGCGAGTTTTTGTGCCGCCGCAGCTTTTACGACCGCCGCGCGGATCGCCGGCTTATTGCCCACCGGAGCAAGGAACATAACGCATCCGCCGCCGCCGGCGCCCAAAACCTTCCCGCCCCATGCGCCGTTTTTCATGCCCGCATTATAGAGATCGTCAATCGCCGAGTTCGACACGTTCGATGCCAAACTTTTCTTTTTCATCCAGCCTTCGTGAAGCATCGCGCCGCACGCTTCGAAATTTCCGGCGGAAAGAAGCGCGGCGAACTTCGGCACCGAGTCGGACATTTCTTTGAGCGTCTCGAATTTTTTGTCGATGTTCGACCGCTGTTCCGTGAGCACGCTCGAAGCCGCGCGCGTGAGGCCGGTAAAGAAAAGCATCAGGTGATTCTCGAGGTCGAGCCGCTTTTTATAGTCGAGGAGCACGGGCGTGACTTCCACCGTATCGTCCGGATTGAACTGGAACACATTCAGGCCGCCGAACGAGGCCGCGTACTGGTCCTGTTTACCGATGGGCTCGCCCACAAGCTGGATCTCAAGCCGAGAGGCCGCTTCGGCCGCTTCATACTTGTCGATTTTTTTTCCTTGATAGGCGTACAGCCCTTTCATGAGTGCGACCGAAAAACTCGAAGAAGAACCAAGGCCGGTCTTCGCGGGCAACGTGCCGAAGGAACCGATCTCGAGGCCCTTTTCGATTCCGAGATCAAGCAGTGCCGCCTTCACGCGAGTATGCGCGAGATCCTTCGGATGATTTACGGTTTCCGAAACGTTGTAGCGGACGGAAATCTTCGGAACCAGCGGCGTCCGGTTAAATACGAGGTGCACATATTTATCGATGGCAGTCGAAATCACCCGGCCGGGATAGCGGTGATAAAAATCGGGGAGGT
>DATLTV010000010.1:0-13882 GCA_035533375.1 Minisyncoccota bacterium | reverse complement strand
AAAACGTGGCAGGAGCAACAGGCCCTTCTCTCGAAGAACGAGGAGGTGCCCGCCGCCCGCGTGCTCGTCTATGCGATCATCGGCCACTATCTTGCGACGGGCGAGCAACTGTTCAAGGGAGATTTCGTCCGCAGTTCGGATGTAGTCTCGGAAGGCCACCGTGTCTACGTCGGCAACTTCGATTCCGGCGGGCTCAGCGTCAACTACTACTGGGACAACTACCTGATCGTCAACGTTGGGCTGTCCTCCGCTCGGAAGTCCAAAAAGTAGAACCTTGAATCTTGACCACTCGATTCTCTTGAATCCCTTGAGCCTTCGGCGCGATTTTTTCGCAACGCCGGAGGCTCTTTTTTTTGCACGGCGGATATCCGAATGGATTTTACGCCAAAGCTCCGGCCGGCACGTCATTCTTCAAAGTCGGTTTCACGAGCTCGGCAATCTGCATCCTTGCATCCTGGTTGTCGAGATGAACCAGCGGAGCAGTTTTTTCACGAAGCCGGCACGTCGTTCGGCCTTTCCAAAGCGGCGCCGTTCGACAAAATCCTCGTCTCCGCTGCGGGCGACGCGGTGCCGCCGGAACTCGTAGACCAGTTGAAAACCCGCAGCGTTATGGTTATACCGATCCGCGACGCCATCTGGCGGATCAAAAAAATATCATCGACGGATATCCAGATCGAACCATTCGGAAGATTTGTGTTCGTGCCGCCACAGTAGAACATGTCGGGAGACTTCTTTCCGCGGCGGCACGAGATCCTCGCTTTCAAGAAAAGGAATCGACTCGTCATACGGCAGGGTGATTCATTTCTCGTGCCTCCTGAACGCTCGTCATGGTACAATAAACAACATGAGCGACAAACAGGTGATCTCCACGATAAAAAAAGTGATGCCGGCGGTGGTCTCGATCGCAATCGCGAAACATCTCGAGGACCTCGAAAAAGAACTGCCGAAGGGCGTGTATCCCTCCGCGCTGGGCGAGCCGGACGATAAAAAGATGGAAATCCCGGCGAATCTCGTCGACAAACGCGGCATGGTGGAAGTCGGCGGCGGCTCCGGATTCATTGTGGACTCCACGGGCGTGATCCTCACAAATAAGCACGTAATCAGCGACTCAAACGCGGAATATACCGTGATCATGAACGACGGTGCGCGTTTCCCCGCGAAAGTGCTCTCACGCGATCCCATCAACGACGTCGCGATCCTTAAAATGGAAGGGGTGAATTTTCCCTTCATCAAACTCGGCGATGCAGGCAAGCTCGAGCTCGGCGAAAGCGTGATCGCGATCGGAAACGCGCTCGGCATTTTCAAAAATACGGTGTCCCTCGGCATCGTCTCGGGCCTTTCACGCTCGATCTCCGCGCAGGCGGACCCGGAAACGCCTCCGCAGGAAATGCGGGGGCTCATCCAGACCGACGCCGCGATCAACCCGGGAAATTCCGGCGGTCCGCTCGTCGACCTGAACGGCCTCGCGGTCGGCGTGAACGCCGCGATCGTCTTCGGCGCGCAGAATATCGGCTTCGCAATCCCCGCGAACGCGGCGCGGCGCGATCTCGACGATATCAAAAAATTCGGCCGCATCCGCCGGCCGCTTTTGGGCCTCCGCTACATGATGATCGATGAAAACCTCAAAGATAAAATGAACCTGCCCGAAAATTACGGCGCGCTCGTGGTGGGCGAAGGCCCGAACGATCCCGGCGTTGTCCCCGCGAGTCCCGCCGCAACAGCCGGCATGAAAGAACACGACCTCGTACTCAAGTTCAATGCGCAAAAGCTCGACCGCGACCACCCCATCCAGGATTTTTTGGAGAATATGAATGTCGGCGACGAAGTCGAGCTCCTCGTCCTACGCGGCGGAAGCGAGCTCAAAGTGAAGTTTCCGCTCGCGGAAAGAAAATGATCCCGGCGAAGGCCCGGACCCGAGCCCGCCATCCCGGGCTTGTCCAAGACATGATACTAGGTTCTGGATAAACTCTTCCCGTACCGCGTACGGGATCACGGAGCCTGCCTCGGCTCCGTGTCGCGGCACGGAGTAAACTCCAGCCGGGGCGATTTTCCGGGATGACGGCTGCGGCCGTCGGCTTTAGTCAGGATGACAGACGAAATTCCCCGAGGTTACGCTCGAGGTATTAGTACGCCGACAAAAAGACCGCTTCCGAAGAAACGGTCTTCCACTGCCGGGAGAATCGGCGACGATACCGGGCTTTTATGCGGTCATGCTTCTAAAATTGTCTTTCGGGCCGAGGCCGAACATGATCACGCGACTCGTACCATCGCGCTTTTGTTGAAAAGGACCGATCTTCGAATCATTAATGCCGAGCAATTCGAATTCCAACGGTCGGCGTTTCTTTTCCAAGCGCTTGATCTTGCCGGTGAATTTTTTAATTTTCCGGTCGAGGTTGTCTATCTTGCGCACAAGCTTTTTTTGTCGGCTCACGAGCATCCCTCCAAGAAAAACTAGTTCAAATGATACACGCGATTAAGTATTTTGTCAAATCTAAAAAGCATATGCCGCCATTCTCGATGAATGTAAGAACAGAATCGAAATGAAGCTCGCGCGGTATCAAGCATCATTGGTTCATCCGACCGAATAAGGGGTGTAAGGAAAATAACAAACGCTTCAAAATGAGCGGCGTAAGCCGATCGTAAAATCCCTTACCGGCTAATTCGTGCGAATTAGCCGGTAGTTCATACCTCCATCGCAATAATGCCGAACTTTTTGATCTTTTCCTTGTAGCCCGGATAGCCGTAATACGCTTTGCGCATTTCCGCGACCGAAACGGTTTCGGGCATGATCGTTATGCGCGGGATTGCGCGGAGCATCGCTTCAATCGACGCAAACCGCCGCACGCGCTTCACTTTTTTCTCGATGCGCGCGTTGCCGCAAACGATGCGGAGCAGGTCCCCTTTCTTGATCGCACGATACCGCTCCGTCGCCGCGCGGGTTTCGACGGATTTGATGCCGTTTTTTATATTATCGAAATCATTCCTGTCGCTCGCGCGAAAACGCAGTGTCCAGATTTTAGGCATTTGAGATCGGTTCCAGGAAACTAGCGGCGGGCCGCCGTTGACGAAGGAAGTTTCGGCATCGGAAACAGTTCCTGGATAAGGCTCGTGCTTGAAGAAGCGTTTGAACCGCTCGAAGCCGTCATGGCGAGAATCTTCGTCACCGCACCGGAACGATAAACGTAGAGGACAATGCCCGCGATAATGATAAAGAAGACGATTTTGATCGCTTTTTCCATGTTGTTTTCCGTAAGAACTTACTCTATTGCGCGATAACCCCAAGCCAGGCGCGGTCCGGGCATGGCGCAACAGGGACTATCATACCACTAAATCACAATATTTACAAGTTTCTTCGGCACGTAGATGACTTTCTGGGGTTTTTTGCCATGAATGAACGTTTTTACCTTCTCGCTCGCGAGCGCAATCTCCTTTGCCCGCGCTTCGGTCACCTCCGCATCTACCTCGACCGTATCGCGCACTTTGCCGTTCACCTGGATCACTAAAATAAACTTTTTTTCGCGAAGCATGGATGGATCGTACTCCGGCCACGGCTCGCGATGGATCGAAGTTTTATGGCCCAAGACCTTCCGCCAGATCTCTTCCGTCATATGCGGGGCAAAGGGGGCGAGCAATTTCAAAAACATTTCTAATTCGGGATCTGTCAAAGTTTTTCCAGAGATCACGCCCGAATCCGCAGGATCACTCCTCATCTCATTCATTAAAATCATGAGGGCAGAAATTGCTGTGTTAAACTTCAGGGCTTCCACATCTTCGGTCACCTTCTTGACGGTTTTATGAATTTGGAACTTGGTCGTGGTATCTGTATTTCGAATGTTTTCTGTGTAAACTTCAAGGTTTCGTGGCTCGACTTGAATGACGCGATCGCGATTTTCTTTCCATTCAATCACATAAATCCACACCTTCTTCAGAAATCTCTCGATCCCAAGCACACCTGAGTCCCGGAAATCGCCCCCTTGCTCGAAAGGCGCGAGGAACATGAGATACATACGAAGCGTATCCGCGCCGAAATTCTTTATGTACTCGTCGGGATTGATCACGTTTCCCTTCGATTTCGACATCTTCGCGCCATCTTTGATCAAGAGTCCGTGCGCACGGAATTTTTTGAACGGTTCATCTTCGCCAGGAGCGGAGAATTTCACCAATCCCATATCGTGCAACGCGAGCGCCATGAAACGCACATAGAGCAAATGAAGTACCGAGTGCTCGGCGCCGCCCGTATAGAGTCCGGCAGGAAGCCATTTCTGAACTCTCTTTTCGTTCAACGCCGACTTTTTATTTTCCGGATCGAGGTAACGCAAATAATACCAGGCGGAATCGAGGAAGGTGTCCGATACATCCGTCTCGCGCCGCGCGGGCGCGCCGCACTTCGGGCATTTCACTTCGTAGAACGATTTCTCCGCTGCGAGCGGCGAAACCCCGCTCCCCGTCGGACGGAAGTTTTTGATGTACGGAAGCTCGACCGGCAGATCTTTTTCGGGGACGGCGTACCAACCGGGCATCGCTTTTTGTTCGCCCACGTTTTTCGCCGCGCACGCTTCGCAATGGATCATGGGGATCGGTGGCCCCCAGTACCGTTGACGCGAGATGAGCCAGTCGCGCAGACGGAACTGCGTCTTGCGCTCGCCGCCGACGAATTTCGCGATTTCCCATTTGGCTTTTCGGGCTTCCATCCCATTAAACTTTCCCGAATCAACCAAGTGTCCCTCGCCGATATAGGCGGTATCAAGCACGGGACAAGTTTTTGCGGGATAATGGGGGCAAACAACCATCTTGATCGGCAGCTTGAACTTCTTCGCGAATTCGAAATCCCGCTCGTCGTGCGCGGGCACGGCCATGATGGCTCCCGTGCCGTAGGAGCCCAAAACGTAATCCGCCACCCAGACGGGAATTTCTTCCTTGTTTGCGGGATTAACCGCATATACGCCCGTGAATATGCCGGTTTTTTCCTTTCCTTCTTCAAGGCGATCTATCTCTTTTCGTTTCAAACTTTCTTGGATATATTTCCTCGCTTCAGCCGGCGCTTCCCATTCCCCATTCATCCATTTTTGCGCAAGCTCCGGCGAGATCACGAGGAACGTTGCGCCGAAAAGCGTATCCGGCCGCGTGGTAAACACCTTAATGCTTAATTCTTGCTTCTTAATTCCAAACTCTATCTCCGCCCCCTCCGATTTCCCGATCCAGTTCCGTTGCGCAATCTTCACTTTTTCGGACCAATCGAGGCCATCCAAATTCTTAAGCAGTCGGTCGGCATAATCGGTGATCTTGAAAAACCACTGCTCCAATTCTTTCTTCACGACTTCCGTGCCGCAACGCTCGCACTTGCCGCCTTCGACTTGTTCATCCGAGAGCACGGTCAAATCTTTCGGACACCAATTCACCGATTGCTTTTTTCGGTACGCGAGCCCGTGCTTCCACATTTGGACGAACAACCACTGCGTCCACCGGTAATACTCCGGGTCATAGGTCTCAAGCCGCTCGTTCCAGGCGAAACCGTTGCCGATCGACTGGAGCTGTTCATAAAATCTTTTTTCCGAAACTTTCGCCTGGTCCGCCGGATGCACGCCGATCTTCAAAGCATAATTTTCGGAGTGAATACCGAACCCGTCAAGTCCGATCGGTTCGAACACGTCATTCCCCTGCATGCGCTTCATGCGCCCGTAAATGTCCGCGCCCGTGAAGGCGTACATGTTCCCCACGTGCAGCCCTTCGGCCGACGGATACGGAAACATCATCAGGTTATAGAAGGGTTTTTTAGGGGAATCCAAATCCGGCTCGTAGGTTTTCTCCTCAAGCCACTTTTTCTGCCACTTCTTCTCGAATTTCTTATGGTCGTAATTCGACGCCATCGCTCTCCATTTTAAACGAATCGGCACTTTTTCTCAAATAATGATTGCGTCCGTGCGCACCCGCGGCTTTTATATTCCGAAAATGCGGTTCGCATTTTCCCGGATTCGCGCAGCCATTTCTTCCATCGAAACTCCTTTAAGTTCGGCGAGTTTCTTTACCGTTTCCACGACATACGCCGGTTCGTTCCGCTTGCCGCGATACGGAGCGGGCGAAACGTACGGCGCATCGGTTTCGGAGAGAATGCGGTCAAGCGGGATCGCGCGGATTGCTTCGTCGTAATCTCTCGCGAACGTGATCACGCCGCCGAAAGTAAAAGAAAAACCGAGGTCGAGGAGTTTCCGCGCGTCGGCCGGAGTACCCGTGAAAAAATGGACGGTGCCTGGATTCGCGGTAAGCGACGAACGGCGGAAAGAGAGAACGTCGAGCAGATCCGAAAACGCCGCGCGACAATGAATCATGAGCGGTTTCCCGGCCTCATGCGCGAGTTCGATCTGCGCCAAAAATCCTTCTTTCTGCCGCCGCTTCGATTCCTCGTCCTTTATCCGGAAATAATCCAAACCGCACTCGCCGACTGCGACCGTCTCCGGCTCAAAGGCGAGCTTCCGCAGGTTTTCGACGTTCAATTCTTCGCGTTCGACCGCCGCCTGCTCATGTTTGTCGTGGAACCAATTCACCGAAAAATGTGCCGGGTGGAACCCGACCGCGGCCCAGGCGTCACCCGCATGTTTTCGCGCGAAATCGACGCCGGCATACGACGTGGAATATTGGGTCCCCACGTTTATCATCTTCACACCAGCCGCTTTCGCGCGCGCAAAAACCTCCTCGCGGTCGGCGTCGTAGGGAGGAAATTGGAGATGCGTATGGGCGTCGAAGAAATGAACGGGTTCCATATTGTCCGGTGAGTGGATATATCCTATCATGAAGTTAAATTGATTTCGATATATCATCCATGAAACTCGTGATCGGACTCGTAGGCCCCCCGGGCGCGGGAAAGGAAACATTTACGAATAGCATCGAATCGTTGCTCCGCGCGGATGGTTTTTCCGCCACGCGGCACCGGTTCTCCGACCCGCTCCGCGAAACGCTGAGCGCCTGGGGCATCCCGCACGGGCGCGAGAACGAGCAGAAACTCGCGCGCATCATGAAAGAACCGGCCGCATTCCGGGACGGCGCTCTTTCCCGGGCGATCAAGCACCGGCTTATGCGCGATGAGGCGCATGTGGGCATTTTGGACGGCGTGCGCTGGCTCTCCGACGAAAAAATGCTTTATGCGTTTCCGGAAGAAGGCGTGAAAAGCATCATGGTTCACGTGACCGCTCCCGCAAAGGATCGCTACCGATGGCTCAAGGATCGGAACCGCGCCGGAGCGGCGGAAACGACCTGGGAATCATTCCTGGAACAGGAGAAGGCGGAGAATGAGATCTATATTCCGGAGATCGGCGGCCGCGCGGCGGTGAAACTCGTAAACAGCGGCAGCGTCGATGAGTTCCTGAAGAAGATCGAAGTCGTTTATCGCGAATCCATACGGCCGCTGCTCGGCTGATCGTCCGGCCTACCCATACGCAATCAAAAGCAAAATGTTGCATTTTCTACGATCGTAGAAAATGCAACATTTTGCCATAACGCGCTTATAGCCGGGGAAACAATGCCCCGCCTTTTTTTGCCGTGAGCGTACTTCCCTGCCAGACGATGCACTGCGTGATCTTTGCCGACGTTTCCGGCAGGAAGGGCAGGATCATCGCGGCGATATTGTCCAAAAGCACCACGAGGTTAAAAACGATTTCTTTTTTCTTCACGGTATCGGCAATCTTCCACGGTTCGGACTTGTTCACATACTCGTCGCCGAAACTCACGAGTCCGAGGATCGCGGCGAGCGCTTCATGAAATTGGAATTGCTGCATTTTCGCATCCACCGCTGCTTTCGTTTCGGCAATCTTCGCCGTGATCTCCGCGCCGGGTTTCGTGCCTCCGTCCAAGTCGCCCATGCCGGACCCGAGCGTGAGCACGCGCGCCGCGAAATTGCCGAGACCATTCGCAAGATCGGCGTTGTAGCGTTCGCGGAATTTTTCTTCCGAAAAATCCCCGTCCTCTCCGGAAGGGATCTCTCGGAGCAGATAATAGCGCACCGCATCCGTGCCGTATTGTTTGACGAGCGCAAACGGATCAACGACATTACCTATCGTTTTCGACATCTTTTGGCCGTCCACGCTCAGGTGGCCGTGTACAAAGAGCTTCCGCGGCAGCGCGAGTCCCGCGGCAAGAAGCATGCCCGGCCAGATCGCGGCATGGAAACGCAAAATATCCTTTCCGAGCACCTGTACCTCCGCCGGCCACCATTTTTTCCAGTCTTCGTTCCGGCCGTAGCCGATCGCGGAAACATAGTTCGTGAGGGCGTCGCACCACACATACATCGTCTGCGCTTTGTCTCCCGGCACGGGAACTCCCCAAGCAAGGTCTTTTCGTGGCCGGGAAAAGCTCACATCTTCGAGCCCCGGGTGGTCGATAAGCGAAAGAATCTCGTTTTTGCGGCTTTCGGGAATGATCTGTAATTCGCCGCTCCGGATCTTCTCTCCGATCACCTTCGAATATTTCGAAAGCCGGAAAAAATAATTTTCTTCCTCGACCGTTTCCGGCGCGGTCAGATGATCCCTGCATTTCCCATCCACAAGATCTTTTTCGGTAATGAACGCTTCGTGTCCCACGCAGTAAAGCCCCTTATAGCTCTTTTTATAGAGGTCGCCGGCCTCTTCGAGCTTCCGCCACATGAATTCCGCCCCGGGCCAGTGTTTTTCACGATCGGTCGTCCGGATAAAATCATCCCACGACAAATTGAGCGTTTCCTTCAGCGCCTTGAATTGCGCGGAGGTCGCGTCCGCAAATTCCTGCGGCGTTTTCCCCGCCGCTGCGGCGGCGCGGGCGATTTTCGCGCCGTGCTCGTCCGTGCCCGTGAGAAAAAAAACGCTGCGTCCCTTCCCGCGCTCATGCCGGGCGACGGCATCAGCCTGAATCTTCTCCAAAGCGTGGCCGATATGCGGTGCGCCATTCACATAATCGATTGCCGTCGTGATATAAAATTTATTTTGCATAAATCGCCATTGGCAATTAACAAATAAAAACAACTGATTCGGTTGCCAATTGCTAGTTGCTAAATTACCATCTCCCCCGCCGGCCGTTTCTTACTCGACCACTCGTCGATAATCTCCTGGAAAACGGCGGCAGCCGGCACGGCAATCACGATCCCCAAAATACCGCCGATCTCGGCGCCGATAAGCAACGCCGTGATCACGATCACGGGATGCAATCCGACCGAGCGGCGCATGAGAAGCGGTACGAACACGTTCGCTTCAAGCTGTTGAAGGATGAGAAAGGCGATGAGCGTATAGATCGCGAGCGTGAAAGAGGTCGAAAGGGCGACGAGCACGGCCGTTGCGCCGGAAAGGATCGGCCCCACGAACGGCGCAACCTCGAAAAGGCCTGCGAGAATACCCAAAAGAAATGCATGCTTCACGCCTAAGAGCGTGAGCGTGAGCCACACGGAAATGCTCATGATGATCGAAAGCCCGATCTGTGTCTGGAACCAGAACGCGATCTTCTTCCGGGAATTTTCATAGATGCGGAGCGCGGGTTTCTCGTAATCGGCCGGGAATACCGTCTTAATGAAACGCTCGACGCCGTCGCGGCTAATGCTTAAATAAAAGGAGCTCACGATCACCGCGAGCGCAAGGAACAAGCCTCCGAGCGCGTTCGAGAAAAGATCGAGCGGCGAAGTACTCCCCGAGAAAAACTGCTGCGAAAATTTGCTCACGAGCGTATCGAGCGATTGCGAAGCGCGGAGATTCGCGAGAAAACCCCATACCGTATTGGGATTCGCATTGGCGAGTCCCGAGAAAATGGTGTTCAGCTCGACGATTACGAGCGGCACGACGGCATACACGACGATGACGATGAGAAATAACGCCGCGAGAAAAATAAGGATGACACCGAGCGTCCGCGGCATCCCGTGGCGCTCGAGGAAATTCACCATCGTTTCGAGGCCGGAGGAAATAATAATCGCAAGGAAAAGCCCCAAGAGCACCTGGCGCCCTTCGAAGAGTACGACGACAAAAAGAATAAAAAACAGTATCCGCCACAGGCTTCCCCAGGAAATTTCGAGTGCGGTTTGTTTGTCGGCCATTGTTATAATCTTAGCATTTTTGCGAATTGGTCCTTTTTCTTGTACGGCCCGATGACGGCGAAGTTGAGCTTGTCGTTCCTGAAAATGTCGTTCGCGACGGCGCGGATCTCCCGGGCGGTAACCTTCTGAATGCGCTCCACGAGCTCCGCCGGCGGCGACACTTTTGCGGTGAGTATCTCCTGCTCGCCGTAAAAACCGGCCAGCTCGTCGGAAGTTTCGAGGTTGAGGATGATATTTCCCACGAGGTGATCCTTTGATTTTTGCAATTCTTTCTCGGGCACCGTCTCGTCCTTGAGAAGACGGAGTTCGGCGAGCACGGCCGCGAGTACTTGCTCAATCTTCGCGTGGTCCACGCCCGCGGATACGGCGAGATAGCCATGGTCGAGATAGAGATCCGCGCCGGCATTCACGTAATAGGCCGCGCCGAGCTCCTCGCGCACTTTTTTGAAAAGCCGCGAACTCATGCCGCCGCCGAGGACGTCCGCGAGCACCTGCAAGGCATACCGGCGCTTGTCGAAAATATCCATCGCGCGGACGCCGAGCACGAGATGGCTCTGGTCAGATTCCTTGAAATGCACCGTGAGCGCCGGTTTCGTTTGGCGTTCCGTTGTTTTCGACTTCACTTCGCTTTTCTTCCGCACGAGGCCGTCGAAATATCTGTGGACATCGAGCGTTACTTTCTTCTCGTCGAAATTGCCGGCAACAACGACCACGGTCTTTTGCGGAACGTAATGCAATCCGCGATAAGCGAGAAAATCCTCGCGGGCGAGCTTTCGTATCACATCCTTCGCGCCGCCGACATTCATGCCCGCCGGCTGGTCGCCGTAGAGAAGCGACGGGAACAGATCCTGCACCTGCACCGCCGGCATATCCTGCCGCATGTTCAGTTCCTCGATCACGACTCCGCGTTCTTTTTCTATCTCTTCCCGATTGAACAACGGATGAAGATAGAGGTCGGAGACGATGTCCAAGATCTTCGGGAGCTTGCGCGCTTCGGCCTTCGCCCAGTAGCCCGTGTACTCCTGCGCCGTGAACGCGTTCGACTGGGCGCCGAGCGATGCGAGCTCCTCCGCGATCTGGCCGACCCCCGGCCGGTTCGCCGTGCCCTTGAACATCATATGCTCGAGAAAATGTGAGAGACCGCTCACGCGCTTCGTTTCGTACTCCGATCCCGCTTCGACGAGGATAAGCACGCTCGCGGCAAGGCTCGCAGGCTGCCGCACCAAAAGAAGCCGCAAACCGTTCTTGAAAATGATTTTTTTGAAATTCATAAAAAGCTAAGTAATCTTTATCTAACTTTATCAACATTTCTCCATATTTCTCTTCTTCACATACTTCACGATAAAAATTGATAAAAATGAAAAATATTGAGAAAGATCGTCTACTGCTTTACCCAGCAATCGTCTTTATATCATCCGCAAAGCTCGCCGCACGCTCGACGACGGCCTCGCCGTATGTCCAAAGATAGCTCCTCCAATGCCCGCCGGCATAATACTTCGCGGCGGTGCAGCGCTCCTCACTTGCGACGGCGGTATAGATCGACTTGCAACCCGTCATCGCATCCTGGAGATAAAGCGCGGTCGCGGTGAACGCGTCGGCATTGTTCCACGGCGAGGCGGGGTTGTGACCGGTGACTTTCGCAATGCTGCCGGCGTAGAGCTCCCACGTCGACGGCACGAACTGCGCGGGACCCATGGCGCCACCGTACGCGCCATCAGCGTTAGGGCACGAAACCATCATGGTGCTCGGATCCAATCCAAGCGCTTTTGTGATATCGAGGAAGATCGGGATGTTCGACGGACTCATCGCGGTTTTGTAGCTGCACTGGCCGACATTCTGCCCGAGCGCCGATTCGCGGTCGAGAATCGCAAGGATGAACGCGGGGTCGATACCCGTCGCGCCTCCGGCGAGCTTCGCGTACTGATAGGCATCCTCGAACGAAAGCTCGCCGCCGCCGAGCAATTGGAAAATACGGTTCCTGATCTGCGCTGCCGTCTGCTTTGACTGCGCAAGAAGCGTCTGGTATTTCGATTCCTGCCCCTTTGTTTGCGTGAGCAGCTCTTTTTTCTGCGAAGTCGTGGAGGCAACCGCAAGTTTTTGCGCTGATTGGTATGCCTGGACGCTTTCGGCGTCGGACTTCGCGAGTACAAGCTGAGTCTGCTTATCTTCAAGCTGTCCCTTGAGGTCCGTGATCTGCTGGACCGTCGCGCGCAAATTGCTCTGAAGCAGCGTGATATTATTCAGATCGGAGAAAAAATCGGAGAGTTTCGGGTTTTCGAGAAATACTTCGATGAGCGACGCATTTTCGCTCGCGTATAGATTCTGCAGCAGCGCGCCAAGCGCCGCTTTCTTTTCGTCGATGCTCGCTTGGGTGTCCGCGATCTGCGATTGGGTGTCCGCGATATTATTATTGATCTGCGAAAGAGTAAGCGTGATCGCCCGGATCTGGAGGTTCAATTTCGCGATCTGGTCGTTCAAAATATTAATCTCACCCTTCAAGCTGCTCCCCTGTTTTTCGTAGCCCGTGATCTGGTCCTGGTACTGGTTAATCTGCCCTTCAAGCTGGTCGAGTTGCGCCTGGAGTGCCGCGCGGTCGGTGCTCTGGGTGATGGAAGATGTCGCCGTTGTCTGACTGAACACGGTCGGCGCCGCTGCCGAGCCGAAAAAGAAAGAAGCCACTGTCCCGAAAGCGATCGCCGCCCGGAGGAACTTCGTAACCGGCACGCGCACCACCCGTTCGTACTTCAAATTCAGCCGTTCGGGGATCACGGAAAATGCGTCGCGGCGCACGGAAGAGCCGTCCGGATGCCGGCTAATATCTTCGATAATGCGCGGTTTAGGGGGAGTAGAACTGGCCATTTCCCCTTCATTTTAACTTAAAAAAGGCGTGATTGCACGCCTTTATCGACCCATGGAGATTCCCTGCCTGCCGGCAGACTCGGCTACGCCTCCCGTCTTCATTAAGACTATGGCAGGCAAGCGGAATGACGGGCTATGGAGAATTCTACTTCTTCCCCGTCTCCGGTTTTTCCGCTGTCGCTGCTTTTTCCGCCGTGCGTTCGGCTTTTTTCTCTTCCGTTTCCACTTTGACCGCGGTCACGTCGGCAGGCGCGGCTTCAACCACCTCTTCGGCCGCGGGCGGCGTGGCCGTCGCGACGACCGTCTCCGGATCCACGAGCACTTTGACGCCTTTCGGAACCGCCAGGTCTTTCACATAAATACTCTTGTCGAGATCGTTCAATACCGAAAGGTCCACCTCGAAGCGGTGCGGCAAATCGCCCGGCAAGGCCTCTACTTCGATCTCGGACATCGCCTTGTTCAGTACCGCTCCTTTTTCCTTTACCGCCGGCGCTTCGCCCATGAATTCGAGCGGTACTTTCGCTTTGATCGTTTCATCCATGCGCACTTCGTAAAAATCGACGTGCGCGATATCACTCGTGAGATAATCCCGCACCACATCGTAGATGAGCGCGGGGTGTTTTTTGCCGCCGACCGCGAGATGCACGACGGTGTTCGTGCCGGCTTCCTTGAAAACCTTATTGAACTCCTTCGCGAGAACGGAAAGATGCGTGTTTTTCATGCCGCGGCCATAGAGCTCGGCCGGAATCAAGCCCTCCCGCCGGAGCGTCTTCACTTTTTTGCCGAATATTTCCCTGGTTGTCGCGGACAAATCCATGGGGTTTATGGTAGCAAATGCCTGCAGTTCGCGCAACCCCGCCGAACCTTTTGACGCGGATGCGGAATTTATATTATAGTGACACGAGAATCGTTACCGATCGGAGGAATGTATGCAACCGCCGGATCTTTACGACGTTCTGCTCTTGCGTATTGCAGCGGAAA
>DATLTV010000009.1:0-6286 GCA_035533375.1 Minisyncoccota bacterium | reverse complement strand
CGACTGCAACCGGCACAGTGCGTCGACTGCAGGAAAAATGGCAATGAAACCGGATTTTCCGGTAGCTTGGTCGTGCCAAAAAATCTGAGAACGTCCTGCGTTTTGACCTTGCGCCCGGATAAGGAATCTGTCGGTGACGGTTGTGATTGAACTGCTGGAGTTCTCGGGGATACCGCTACGGTTGACATTCATTACCCTCCTCGGAGAATTTTACTGCCTTTCAGGACTACTGCCGTCCATTTTAGCAGATTTGACAAAAAAGTCAATAGATGGCTTTATGGCCAAACTAGGCCAACATTTCCGCGGGAATGGTCCATAGCTCATATTCCCAAGGCTCAGGAAGCTGTCTATAATAAGATGGAGTACGATTTTTGCTATCCTTTTGTGTTCCACAATGTTCCGTTATTCTCCTTCGATCCGAGATCGGGACCGGTCGATCAATACCCTCCCCCGATTCCGAAGCGAGGAAGTGCTGAATTCGATAGAATGAATGTGTGCGTTTAGAAATTTAACGGTCCCGAACGAGTCCCGCGTAGCGGGGCGACGAAGAATCAAGGTTGGGATTCGACTTTGTATATGAAAACAGATAGTACGCCAACCGAACCGACCCATAACAAGCAATCCTGGCCCGCGATAGGCGGAATGGCGTTATGCGCGGCATGCGTTGCCTACGCGGTTTTCATATTTGCCGTCCCGCCACGGGTGCTCACGATACGTCCCGGCGATCCGCCGGTCGCGAACGCGACGACGACGCAGAGCACTGGGGTGCGCGTAGCGGGAACGGCAACGTCGGCCATGCCGGATGTATTCGTTCCCTCGTCTTCATCCACCGGCACATTCCTGCCACTTACCCCGATAGACATCGCCGCATACAACGCAAAGCTCTTTGCGCTCGCGAATCTCCGCGTAATCACGACCAAATCAAAAGTTACCTCGACCCTGCCAACGGGCGTGGTCACTACCACTATTATATACACGACTTCCACCGTGCGGAGCGCCTGGCCCGTGAAAACCGCGCCGTATCCCGATGCCGGCGCCATTCTTCCCTTCAAGCGGATTGTCGCGTATTACGGAAATTTTTATTCGACGCAAATGGGCGTGCTTGGAGAGTATCCTGTCCCGCAAATGCTCGCCATGCTCGCTTCAACGACGGCCATGTGGGCCGCGGCGGATCCCGCGACGCCTGTCATGCCCGCGCTCGATTACATCGCCGTCTCCGCGCAGGCGAGCGCAGGAGCCGACGGCAAATACCGCGCGCGCATGCCCGCGAACCAGATCGAAAAAGCAATAGCGCTCGCGAACCAGATCAACGGCATCGTGTTTTTGGACATCCAGGTAGGGCTAAGCAGTGTGGAAACGGAAGTGCCGCTGCTCGGCAACTTTTTGAAACTGCCGAACGTGGAGCTCTCGCTTGATCCGGAATTCGCGATGCACGCAGGCGAGCGCCCCGGCACCGTGATCGGTACGCTCGACGCCGCAAACATAAACTTCGCGGCACAGTACCTCGCGAACCTCGTGCGGCAAAACAATCTGCCGCCGAAAATCCTCGTCGTACACCGCTTCACCGAAGACATGGTCACGGATTATAAAAACATCGCGCCAAGCCCGGAAGTGCAGATCGTGATGGACATGGACGGCTTCGGCAATCCCGCGAAAAAGATCGGTACGTACACAAACGTCATCGCTCCGGAACCAGTCCAGTTCACCGGCTTCAAATTGTTCTATCGAAACGATGCCATCGCGTCATCGAGCCATCTTATGCCGCCGGCGGAGGTCCTGAAACTCAGCCCGCAGCCAAGCTACATACAGTATCAGTAACCGCGAGATCATCCTGAACTTGACCGTCATCCTCACCGCATTCCGTCATCCTGTTTGTGGTATTCCGTCATCCTCGTTGTATTCTGTCATTCTCGCGAAGGCGAGGATCCACGCTCCCGGAAAAATATCCGCATGCTACAAAAGTGACGATCGTCACTTTTGTAGCATGACAAGTTCAGGATTACAAACAAAACCTACCGGCGAAAGCGGTTTCTTCCGTCGTATCCCGAATTTGGAAATCTGCGGGGAGGCCGCGAGCCACCCGAGCGATAGCGCGTAGGCGGCAGGGAAAAACTGGCGGGCGGGAGATCGGCGGGAAGCTGCGAAAGCGGCAGGGCTGCACGCATAAGCCGTTCGATATCACGAACATCGCTTTTCTGGTCAGGCGTTGCGAAAGAGATTGCATGTCCCGCGGCTCCGGCGCGCGCCGTGCGGCCGATGCGGTGCACATAATCTTCCGAAGCCTGGGGAAGGTCGTAATTCAGCACAAGTTCGATGCCCTGAACGTCGATGCCGCGCGCGGCGATGTCCGTCGCCACGAGAATCCGGTATTTTCCGTTCCGGAATCCTTCGAGCGCGTCCCGCCGCTGGTTGAGCGACCGATTCGAATGGAGTTCGGCCGACGTATAACCGAGCGCGCGCACGCCGGAAGTGATCCGTTTCGCGCCGTGCTTCGTGCGGGAAAATACGAGCACCGAACCGCGGTACTCCTGGAGGATCTTTTCGAGAAGCCGCGGCTTATCCTGCTTCTGCACGAAAAAGAGCTCCTGCGTCACGCGTTCCACAATCGTTCCCGGCGGCGCGATCTCGACGCGCATGGGAAGCTTCATATACTCTTTTGCGATACGGAGAATGTCCTCCGGCATCGTCGCCGAAAAAAGCATCGTCTGCCGCTCGCGCGGGAGGACGGCGAGAATGCGCTTAATTTGCGGGGCAAAGCCCATGTCGAGCATGCGGTCCGCTTCGTCGAGTACGAGCATGGCGACCGCTTTGAGCGAAAGCGTCTTTTGCTCGAGATGGTCGATGATCCTGCCCGGCGTTCCGATGAGCACATCGGGATTCCTCCGGAGCGCCTGGATCTGCCGACCAATCGATTCGCCGCCGATCAAAAGCGCCGCGCGCACGCCGAGCGGCGCGCCGACCTTCTCGAACACCTCATGCACCTGGAACGCGAGTTCACGCGTGGGGAGCACGACAAGCCCCTGCTTCCCCGCAAGCGCGGACTGGATCATGGGCACGCCGAACGCGAGCGTTTTTCCCGTGCCCGTCTGCGCGATGCCAACCATATCCTTCCCTTCGATCGCAATCGGAATCGACTTCTCCTGGATGGGAGTAGGCGTCACAAAATGAAGCTTACCCAGAACGGCAAGTATGTTCGGCGCAATGCCCAAATTGCGGAAATTCGAATGTTCATCCATATGGATGGGAATAGTGTATCATAGAAGTCCTGAAAAGGGAAGCTCCATTGATTTTATTAACTTTATAAGGCCTAAGCGCGTCCTATGCACAAGCTATGCCCAATTGCGTATTCATTGTCAATATGGCGTGGTATGATTAAGAAAACATAATAAGATGCCTGCCCGGCGAAACAAGCGCAACGACGCTTACGCCTTAAGCAGACAGTTAAGGCGTAGGCTCTACAACGGCGTGGCGGTTGCCACCCTGGCCTACGTCGTGCTCTCGCTAATACGATTTCACGGACAATTCCCCTATCTTTCCTACGAACTTGCGATCATCTGGGCAATATTCCTCCTCTGTTACGCAACCATCAAAGAAGTGCTCCGCTGGAGCGGCGAACACGAAGAAGAAACGTATCACAGCGAACTGTGGGCGATCATCGTGCTCGCGGGCGCCGCGTGGATGATCGGATGGAACATTTTACGCACGTGGTTCCTGCATCTTCCGAGTATTCCCTTCCCCGAAGATTACGAAGCGGCAGTCATTGAGACGATGGTGCTCTATACGCTGTCCATTATCTCGTCGTCGCTCTATAACAAAGGGGCCGCTCGGCGCCCGCGGCACCATTTGGCCCGCCACGGCAAGTCAATCGGGAGCGAAATCAAAACGGTCGCTGCCGAAGTGGAGAACGGGATACGAAACGAAGTAAAAGCCGTGACCGCGGCGGAGAATACGCTCGCGAATCGGGAAACGGCGGGGCGGCCGGACGATGTCCGGGTGATGCTCACGAAAGCACCGGCGGAAAGTGCGGAAGTACGCAAGCCCGGAAGCGCAAAAGCAGAGCAGTATGGCGATGAAGGCGCGCAAAAGTCCTAGACGCCGTTATTGCACGGCGTTTCATTTTAAGCGATCGTTCAAAATGAAACGCGGCCCGTGGTATTTTTGAGATGGGTTCTATATAATCTGAACTACTATGCCTCCCAAACAGGCGAAACGGAGACTTTCTTTCGCGCCGCTACGAAACTGGTATGCGCGCTTCGAACGGCCGATCTCCTCGATTTCCCTCGTCGGCGGATTCGTTTTTGACGCCCTCACCTTGCGCCGCATCGACGCTTTCTGGGACAATTTTTGGGTCGGCGGCCATCTTGCGATTGTCGCCGCCGCGATCATTCTCGTGAACCGCGGGGAACACGGAGAAATCGACACCGACGATCCGGCGAAACTCCATTTCTGGTTCGTAAACGTCCTGCAATTCTTCTTCGGCGGGCTTTTGAGCACCTTTCTTGTCTTTTATTTCCGGAGCGGCACGATCTGGGTGAGCTGGCCGTTCTTCCTTCTTCTCGCCGCGGCATTCATCGCGAACGAATCCTTTAAGCGCCGTTACGCGCGGCTCGATTTCCAAATCTCGCTTTTCTTCCTTTCGCTTTTTTCTTTCGCCGCGTACCTCGTGCCTATCCTCACGCACCGGATCGGCCAAAACCAGTTTCTGATAAGCGGCGGCGTAAGCCTCGCACTGCTCGGCCTCTTCCTCCTCGTCCTCCGTTTCGCAGCGAAAGAAAAGTTCCGAAGGGGGCGGCTCACGCTTTTTCTTTCGATCATTGGCATCTATGCCGCGATGAACGCTTTTTATTTCCTGAACATCATCCCGCCGCTGCCGCTCTCGCTTGCCGATTCCGGAGTTTATCACTCGCTCATGCGAAATGCCGATGGGCATTACGTCGTACAAGCCGAACCGGGAAGCTGGCTCGATTTTCTCGACGTCGCACAAACGGTCCATCTCATTCCCGGCGATCCGCTCTATGCCTACAGCGCGGTGTTCTCCCCCGCCGACCTGAACACGGATATCATCCACGAGTGGCAGAAATACGATACCTCATCGGGGCAATGGGCCACGAGAGCGAAAATCGCGCTTTCGGTCGTGGGCGGCCGCGACGGCGGTTATCATACCTATTCCGAAGCCACGGCGCCCGCGGGCGGTGAGTGGCGGGTAAACGTCGAAACGCCGGACGGCAAGATCATCGGCCGGCTGCAGTTCAACGTGGTGCTTCAGTCAAGCGAACCTCCGCTCGTCACCGATATCAAACAATAACGGTTTGCATTCCGTCATCCTCGCCCCGTATCGCGGCACGGGGCAGGCTCCGGCAACCCCAACGCCTGTGTACGCTTTTAAAGAAACCTCGCCGTCGGTCCGCCTGTCCGAAATGAAGAAAATCTGCGGCGCGATGACCTGCTTTCAAAATTGTTTTAATAACAACACCGCGCCACAACACCGTGGCTTTTGTTAAAAAACAAAGAAGGCGCGATAATAACAGGATGCGAGCGCTACTCGTTGAGGACGAACAATCCATTATAAATTTCTTGAAGCCCGCCCTCGAGGCGGAGCTTTTCGCCGTGGACGCTGCCGAAGACGGCGAACGCGGATCGTACCTCGCCCGCACCAATGAGTACGACCTCATCATCCTCGACAACGTTCTCCCGAAAAAGACCGGCCTTGAAGTGTGCGAAGAAATACGCCGGGCCGGAAAAATGACGCCCATCCTCATCCTCTCGGTGAAATCGGAAACGATCACGAAGGTGCGGCTTCTGAATGCCGGCGCGGACGATTATCTGAGCAAACCGTTTTCGCTCGAGGAATTACTCGCCCGCATCCGGGCGCTCCTGCGCCGACCGCGCAACATTGAATCCGAACTACTCGCGGCGGGCGACCTCGTGCTTGACCTCAAGCAATACACCGCATGCCGCGGCCGCAAAGAGATCCGCTTCACCCGCAAGGAATTCACCCTGCTTGAATACCTTCTCAAAAACAAAGGCATCGTTCTCTCCCGCGGCATGCTCATGGAACATGTCTGGGACATGAACGCGGACCCTTTCTCAAACACCATCGAATCGCACATCGCAAGCCTGCGCAAAAAGTTGGACGTTCCGGGCAAGCGAAAATTGATCCGTACCGTCGCCGGCCGCGGCTACAAGATCGATATCACATAGAACTCAACTCAAAAGCTCGGTCCAGAGCGTCGTTTAAAAGTCTATTCTATCGTTTGTCACTCAAAATCCTCTCGATGTGGACCCA
>DATLTV010000008.1:0-5687 GCA_035533375.1 Minisyncoccota bacterium | reverse complement strand
GTGGAAGCATATCGTTTTCGCAGATCCGGAGTACTTCGCGCTATTTCGCCCCATTATTGTACTTGCGTGCATTGCCTTTGCCGTGCTCGTCTGGAGGCATTTCAAAGCTCCGCCAAAGACATACGGGTCGCGGTGGCGGCTTCTTCCGAGTACGGCAATCTGGTTTCTTCTGCTCTCTTCGGCTTCCGCGATGGTCGTCTCGCTCGCGCGGCCGTATCTGCGGAATCCGTCCTCGGAACTGCGGCGCGGGAATGTGGACATCGTTGCGGTGCTCGATCGATCGATTTCGATGAACGCGGCGGATATTCGCCCGACGCGCCTCGATGCGGCGAAACGCGAGCTTATGAATGTCGCGACGAATATTCTGCGGCCCGGCGACCGCATCGCCTTTTTCGCTTTCGGGAAAGATTCCACGCGGAATCTCTATCTTACGGATGATTTTTCCGCTTTTGCGAACTGCGTGGAGCAAGTTTCGTTTCCGAAGGATCTTTCGACCGATGAAACCGTGTGGGACACCGATTTTCCGAACATGTTGGAAGACGTGTACGAGTCGCTTGATGCGCAGGATGCATGGTTTGCGAAACATCACGGAACGCACCGCGTTGCTCCGCGCAAACGGATCGTATTCCTGATAAGCGACGGCGACGATGAATCGGGAGAGGCCGCGCGCCTCGAAAAAGCGGTCGCCGAATTCCGCAAGCGCGATCTTCGCGTGTATGCCGTGGGCGTGGGAACTGCACGCGGCGTGCCGCTTCCTTCGGTATTGCGCGGGCGCCGTCCAACGGACTATCCGGATGACATCCCCGCGCAATTTGCAGGACTCGTGACGCGGCTTAACATGCGCACTCTGAGCCACATTGCGGATGCGACCGGCGGAGCCTCGTTCTCAATCGACGGCGGAAACACGACCGCGACCGGGTTCCTTACGAACGCCGCCGATGCCAACCGGAGCTTCATCGCGGCTAAAACCGAAACGATAAATGAAAGAAATGAGCTGTGGCGCTATCCGCTCTACGCCGCGATCATCCTGCTCCTTCTTGCGATCATGTTGTGTTAGAACTAGATTCCCAGGAAACCCGTTGCGACTATCAGCAACGGGTTTTTTATTAAGCGCAGGTTTCCTGCTCCTGGGCGTCAGTAAACGCATGAATTTTTCCTATAGCGGAGGTTTTCCCCTCCCGGGGGCGCCGCGCAGGCGCGAAGAGCGCCGAGCGTGAGGCACGCCCGAGCACGGGCGACGCCGTCCCCCGGGAGGGGAAAACCGGAGCGAAGTTATCCACAGCCCCCGATTATGACTTCATGCCTTTGCGGGGTAGCCTGTCTATAGACATTTTGTAACTCGACATAAGGAGAAATCAGATGAAGACGATCCGCGCGTTTGTGGTGCTCGCGTTTGCGTGCATGCTCTTCGCCGCATTCCCGGGAAGCTCTTTTGGAAAAAAGAAACAGGTTGTGATGCAACCGGAACAATTGAAAATCGGGCAGACGATAACGTGCTCCTCGGTTCTCGGCGGCGCCGCGCCTTGGGATGTGAAACCAAAATCGTTCAAGCTTACGTTTCGCGGACTTACCGCTTTCCCAGGTTTTTCCGGCGAATACCTGATTGTCGCCGAAATGAAAGACAAAAACCTCCCCGTCGCCCACGGAATGAGCGGCAGCCCTTGCACCGTACACGGCAAACTCATCGGCGCTCTCTCCATGGATCTTTTGCCTTTTCCCAAGAACGGAAAAGGTCTTGCCGGGATCACTCCCATCCGGGCCATGCGCGATCCCGATGCTATCGTTCGCGGAACGCCGGAAATCGGAGACAAGGCGGCATTTACCACGCAATTGTTCGGCCTCGACGAAAAACAGGTCGCAGGATTGAACCATGTACTCGGTTATACGGCGTTCGTCGCTTCTGGTTCCGCGCCGGCACCCGTGAAAATTTCAAACGGCACTCTTCCTTCGCGAAGGCTTCGCCCGGGAGAAAGTGTCATTGGAATGCTCGCCAGCGGAGATTTCCCCGTTTATTACGGATGCACGGTCACTGAGGTAACGGAAAAAGATTTCAGCGCCTGCGGCCACCCCGTGGTCGGCCAGTCGCTCACGTACCCTGCGTATCGTTCGAAGATAACCACGATCGGAAGGAGCAACGATACTTCCTCCAAGATCATGGGAGAAATTCTCGAACCGGCGGGAACGTTCACCGAGGACACCCCGTTCGCCGTGAAAGGCGTAAACGCCGTGCAGAAGGACGTTATGCTCCCCGTGCATTTCGCGATCACGAAGAACGGCACCCTCTATGATTATCATTTCAGCGTACTGCGACATCCTTCGTTCTCGGGCAAGCTCATCAATGCGGGCTTGACCGCGCTCGTAGGAAACGTGTGGTCTCCGAGCGATGTGGGAACGGCCAAGCTTACCGCGAAGATCTATCTCAGAGGCAGGAAAGAACCGCTCGTGTATAACGGTACGTCGGTCATTTCAATGCAGCGCGAGAAACTGGGATTCATGGAAGGTTTCAGTAATCCATGGGCGATTCTCGAGAACGTGCCCGATGCGGTTACCTCGATCGAACAGAGCGGATGGCATCTCACGGTCGAACGAATCGAGGTCGCTCTCGACATCCAGTCTGGCCGTCAGATCCTGGGGCTCGATTCTTTGGCGGTATTGGACTCGCAAGGCAAGAAGACCGAAGAAATTCATGCGGGTGAAACGATCACCGTGGAAATCGGTTTGCGCGATACGACGTCCACCGTCAAATTGGTGCGTCGTTTCGTGATCCAAATCCCGAAGGAATTTCATTTCATCATGCCTCCCATGTCGGACCAGCGGTTTCTTCCCGCACATCTTGCGATCATGAGCGGCAGCGAATATCAGGAGTTCGATCCGAAGAAATTACCGAAGGGCGCCCCCGAGTCGGCGGAAGCGTTTTTGAAAATGTTTTCGCTGAATCAGAAGGATCCTTCGAAGATCTACGCCGTGCTCATTTTGCCCGAAGAGTATCCGACAAATCGCCCGGACAGCGGTTCGGCATCAGCGCCGGATATCTCCAAAGGAACGTGGCAAGCGGTGCCCAGTCTCGATTTCCTCCGCGAACAAAGCCTTGTTTTCCGTCAGCGGGTGATCGTGATTGATCTCGGCACGCCGCGCAAAGGGATGATCGCGACGGTCGGCGTCGTCAAATCGCTGAAATTCATGATTGACGGCCAGTAGAATCGGATAGATTCAAATAGTACCAGCTCTTCGGAGCTGGTTTTTATTTCAGCACGAGACGGGTTCCGGCGGGGGATAGCGGCGTCGGGATGGTATACTATAATTATCCTGCTCATGAAAAAACTCATCGTCGCGAATTGGAAAGAGAATCCGAAGACGGAAGCGCGGGCGCTCGCGCTTGCGAAGGCGACGCTTGCGGTAAAACGGACGGTTGACCTCGTCATTTGTCCGCCATTCGTTTATCTTGAGGCAGTCGAGAAGTGTATGAAGCGTGCCCGAAGTACCGCCGCTCTCGGCGCCCAGGATGTTTTCTGGGAAGAAAAAGGAGCGTATACGAGCGAGATCGGCCCGAAGATGCTCAAGCGGCTCGGCGTCCGCTATGTGATCGTCGGTCACTCGGAGCGCCGCCATTTTCTCCGCGAAACCGACGCGATGATCAATAAAAAAGTGAAAGCGGCGCTCGCGGACGGCATCCGCGTGATCCTTTGTGTTGGCGAACCGCTCGCCGTGCGAAAACGGGGAGTCTCCGCCGCCGAGCGATTTGTAAGGAATCAGCTGTCCAAAGATCTCCGAAATCTCACCTCTCGCCTCTCATATCTCACCTCCCATCTTATCGTAGCCTACGAACCTCTCTGGGCCATCGGCACGGGCCGAAACGACACCCCCGAAGACGCCGCCAAAATGGCCAGATACATCAAGGGATTCCTGCATGCGAAATTCGACATTCGAAATTCGATATTTCTATACGGCGGTTCGGTGAATGGCGATAATATCGGAAAATTCATACAATATAAAGAAATAGGAGGCGCTCTGGTCGGTGGCGCCAGTTTGCACGCAAAAGGATTTAATACAATTTTACGCACTACTTCACAACAATCATGAATGAAAAAAGATGGTTTTGGATTTTACTCGATGTGTTGATCGCGGTCGCCGTAGTAAATATCGTGTTTTTCGTGATGCCGGCGCTCTTGCGCCTCGGCAATTCGTTCGCGCCCGCGCGGACGGTCATGGCTTCGGCCGAAGGCAAGACGACCGTGATGCCCGATATCGCGGAGTCGACTTTTTCGGTGGTCGTGCAGGGGAAAAACCCGCAGGATCTCGCCGACTCGAGCAATCAGAAGATGTCCGCCGTCATCAAGTTCCTGAAATCCGAAGGAATCGCCGATAAGGATATCGCAACGGTCGCCTACGACCTTTCGCCGAACTATCGCTACGACGCAAGCACTCAGCGCAATTACATCACGGGGTACATGCTCACGCAGACCGTGGATGTCAAAATGCGCGACTTTACGAAGGTCGCGGAGATCATCGGGGGACTTACGCCGCTTGGTGTGAACCAGATCGGGAACATCAATTTCACCGTTGATAACAACGAGACTTATCTGGCCGTGGCGCGCGCGGACGCGCTGAAGAACGCGCAGGCGAAAGCGGAGCAGATGGCCGCTGCCGCCGGTGCGCACCTCGGCCGCGCCGTGAACGTTTCCGAATCACAGGGCATTTTGCCAAGGCCCATTCCGTATGCGATGTCGACCGGCATGTCCGCCGCCGCGCCGCAGGTCGCAACCCCCACCATTCAGCCAGGTACGCAGGAGATCACGGATGATGTTACGATAACGTACGAATTGGAATAAAAATAATTGTCATCCTCCGCGGAGGCGGAGGATCCATGCTTCCGGTATGTTCCGGAGAAAAGCATGGACCCTCGCCTCCGCGAGGGCGACGCAATCGCTAATGCCCAAAAAAGACTTTCAGTTAATCGCGGCGATCGGCGCGGCCGTGGGATTGCTTGCCCAGCCGATCATCGGGAATCTGGTTGCCGCACCTTCGCTTGCGCTGCGCCTCGGCGCGTTTGTGGGTTTTCTCGTTCTCGCGCCGTTCGCGCTCTGGATCGCGAAACTGCTTTCGCGTTTCTGGGCCGGGCTTTACCAGTTCGCGCAATTTGCCGCCGTGGGAACATTGAACAGCTTCATCGACCTCGGCATCTTGAATCTCGAAACCTCCCTCTATGGAACTTCCGCGATCAGCAATTCGCTCTTCGCCGTGTTCAAGGCGATCTCGTTCGTTTGCGCCACGACGAACAGTTTCATCTGGAACAAAGAATGGACCTTCGGAGCGGCGAAAGAGAAGACCGGCACCGGAAAGGTGACGGCATTCTATCTTATTGCGGGCGTGGGCTGGGCGCTGAACGTCGGCGCGGCGACGTTCGTGAAGTCGATCGGTCCCTCGTCTTCCGAAACCATCATGAAAGTTTGGGTGAATATCGTGGCTCCGGTTGCGGGGATCGTGGCATCTTTCGCCTGGGATTTTCTGGGATACAAGTATTTTGTGTTTAAGCACCGTCCCGAAGCCGCAGCGAAGCTCTGACCCTTGCATTTTGTTCCCCGATCTGCTATACTGAACGCGAATGGGTGCGAGTATACCTTGGCGATGATATCGATCAAGGCATATCCCACACACTTCTGTTTGGCTAAAAAACCCGCAAGGGTTTT
>DATLTV010000007.1:0-6793 GCA_035533375.1 Minisyncoccota bacterium | reverse complement strand
CTGGCTCGCGGCGAGGAAGTCGCGATCACCGGTTTTGGCACGTTCCGCGTGGCGAAGCGCGCCGCCCGCATGGGCAGGAACCCGAAGACCGGCGAAGCGATTCAGATCAAGGCTTCGATAAAGCCGAAGTTCCGCGCCGGAAAAGGGCTCAAGGAAGCGGTACTGTAGGTCGGTTGAAAAGGCCTTTTTAACCGCACAAAATAAAATTCCGCCATCGGCGGAATTTTATTTTGTGCGGTTCCGCCAGGATGATGAAGAAGGTTCGGCAATAACCGAAGCATTTCGTCATCCCGAACTTGGTTCAGGATCCACGCTTTTGAATAACGACGTCCGGGAGCGTGGGTCCTCGCCTTTCCGCCAGAGGCGGACCCGCCTTTGGCGGGCGCGAGGATGACGGAAGAGAGCCAGACGAAAGGGTCGGGATGATGACGGAGGACTCCGGGATGACCGGAAAAACAGGGGATGTTTATGACTACTGCGATTGCGCTGACGACGTGCTGTTCGTGATCACGTTATTCATGTCGGAAAGCTTCTGATACGCCACAGAAAGCGCGTCGAGCGACAACTTGATGTCGCCGAGCGCCTCATCCGGACCGCCGCCGTTCCCGAGAGCCGCGCGCGCCGCATCATTGAAGTTAAGCGTTGCTTTGAAATTGGCCTGCGCATCGCTCCAGAGCGCCGTGAGATTGCTTTCACCCGCGAGATCCAAAATGCCCATCGTATGCCCCATCTGATTCATCCTTGTCTGCGCCGTCACGATCAAATTCTGGTTTCCGGTCCAGATCAAAATATCCGACGCTTCTTTCGCGACCGGAGCGTAATTGCCCGCGCGCCACGCCTCGAGGCTCGCCGCGAAATTCTTGCTTCCCTGGATGCCGAGATTCGGAATATTGGATTTCTGGAGCCCGTAATAGGTGATGGCGTTGCCGAGGAGATTTTTCGCCTGCGCCCGGGCGGCTTTGACGCCTGCGTCGGGAGTGGAGATGGCGGCAAGACTCGTTTGGAGCGCGGTCGCCTGCGCGATCGCGCAGTCCATGGTTTCCGAAAGCAGTTCTTTTCGTATCTGCAATTCCTGCGTGAGTTCGGCGAGATAGCCGAGCGTGGGATCGTTTTCGACGGCCGCGAGCTTCACGAACTCGTCCTGATTCAGCGTGCAACCGCCGTTTTGCGATGCCGGAGGCGCGGTCTGTGCGCGTACTTCCTGGATGAAAAGAAAGCTGGATATGATAGCGGCTATAAAGATAATTCGATATGTAATACGAAGCATATAAGTAAAAGTAATAAGGTAGTAATAAGGTAGTAATAAGGTTATTACCACCTAGTTGCCACTTAGTTACTATAATTGTTACTGCGAGAGCGCGTTCAGCGCCTGGTCAACGGAAACACTGCTCGTAACCGTTGCGGCCGGCGAAGAAGGGGCCGTAACGGGGCTTTCGAGCACCGGAAGTCCGCTCGCGGGCGAGGCGACCGAAGGAGTGGACGCCGCGCTCGATGTGGCGCCCACGATGGAGCCGGTATCGTAGCTCAGGTTCACGAGCTGTATCTGCATGTCGACCGCCTGCGCCTCGGCTTTGAGCGAGGCGGGATTGAAGTTCGAAATTTGAAGCGGAGAACTGCCGGGTGCGGAAAAGCCGCCTACGGCCGTGTAGATAAGAACGCCCGCGAGCGCGATTGCCGCGCCGAACTCGACGCTCTTGAAAATGATCTCGCGGAGCGTCGGTTTTCCCGCCGGCGCCGAATGCAATATCAAATGAAGCGACTTGTGCTTGAAAGCCGGATCGGGCTCGATGCTTTTCAGTTGTTTAAAAATGTTGTCGAGATCCATGGTTTTTATCTCAAATCTTATATCTCAAAACTCAAAACTTACGGTTTTAGATCCAAGATTTTCAGGAGATTTTATTTTTGAGATTTGAGATATCAGTTTTGAGATTTTTCAGATATCATTTTTTTGAGTTCCTTCATTGCCCGATACTGCATGAGCTTCACGGCGCCTTCGCTTTTTTCGAGGGCATCGGCGGCTTCTTTAATGGAAATATCGTCGATGAAACGCATGATGATGATGTCCTGATGTTCCGGCTTCAGCTTCGTGATCGCGATCCGTACGCGCTCAATCTCCATTTTCGCGCCGAGATCGAACTGGATGGATGCGGGAGCCGTGAAATATTCGGGATCAACGCTTTCGATGCTTGTATGCTCTTTCTTCGCGCGATAGTAGTCGGCAACCTGGTTCCGCGCGATCTTGTAGAGCCAGCTCGAGAAGGGGAATCCGCGATGTTTGTATCCGCGAATATTCTGCCAAGCGTTTCTGAAGACTTCGTGGGTCAGGTCCTCGGCTTCCTCACGCCGGCCCACCTTGATCAGTACAAACCTATAAATCATAGGTTGGTAATGATCGTAGAGTGAGCCGAAAGCCGAGGCCCCGCCCCTGATGGCTTTCCGTATCAATTTTTCCTCGCCATCTAACATAGAAAACGTAATAGCAGTGCTTTAGTTACTGGTTCGACAGTGCGCTCTATAATACCGTTTTTTACTATATTCGTCAAAATGACTGTCTTATGCCGTCGCCCTCGTCCCGTATGGTATGAGGCAGGCTCCGGCTGGGTTCACGCTCTCTCCAATGAAATTCGTGGAAGCATGGGTCCTCCGCCTCCGCGAAGGATGACGAGCCGTATTACGCCGTTCCGATCACGCGGATCGCTTCTTCGATGGTTGTGATGCCTGCGGCGATTTTTTCGATTGCGGAAGCGCGAAGGTTCACCGGCGATTTCTTTTCGATGAATTCGCGGAGCGTGGAAGAGGGCATGCCTTCGATGATTCCGGACCGCACCTCTTCGTCGAATTCCACCACCTCGAAAAGTCCGATGCGGCCGAGATAACCGCTTTGCCGGCAGGTGTCGCACCCCTTTCCCTTTTTAATCTGTCCCGTTACGGCATCGCCGAGGAACCGTCGCTCCGATTCGGTCGGCTCGTACGGCTCGGCGCAAGCGTGGCAGATTTTTCGCACGAGCCGCGTCGAGATGATGCCCGAAAGCGCGTGCGCTACGACCGACCGTGGCACGCCCATTTCGATGAGGCGGATCACGAGACCTGGCACGTCGAAGGTGTGGAAGGTGGAGAAGAGCAAAATGCCCGTGAGCGACGCCTGGAATGCCATCTGCGCCGTGTCCGCGTCGCGGATCTCGCCGAGCATGATGACGTCGGGGTCCTGGCGCACGACCGCGCGCATGGATTTTGCGAAGCCGAGGCCGATGTTCTCGTCGATCTGGATCTGGCGCACGGAAGCCATCGGAAATTCCACCGGATCTTCGAGCGTCATGATATTCCGCGAAATTTTATTGAACGTGCTCAGGATCGAATAGAGAAAAGTGGTTTTTCCTGAACCCGTGGGGCCCGTGACGAGGACCATGCCGTAAGGGCTCGCGCTGATCTTCTCGACCGTTTTCAATTGTTCGGGGTTCAAACCGAGGTCCGCGAGATTCACGATTACGTCTTCGCGGTTCAGGATGCGCAATGCGACCGCTTCGCCGTAAATCGCGGGGGCGGTGGAGACCCGGATATTGTAAATTCTTTTTTCATGTTCGAATTCAAAGTGCCCGTCCTGCGGGAAGCGGCGCTCGGCGATGTCCATGAGCGCCACCACTTTGATGCGCGAGATGATCTCGTCCTGCGCATAGGAGGCGAGCTTGTCCATGGGGTAGAGGATGCCGTCGATGCGGAAACGGATACTGAATCCCTCGCGGTCGGGGTCGAGGTGCACATCCGACGCCTTGCTCTCGATCGCCTGATAGAGTATTTTGTCCACAACCTCCGGCACGCTTCCTCCCGTATAATCAATTTTTTTGTTCATGGGTTCATTATAGCATTTGACCGGGCCATCAACTATTGATAGGTTATGGATAGCTTATTCCGAAGGAGGATCGGCAATGAAGAAAAAGTCGAAGCGCAGGCGGGCGATCATTGAAGCCAGGTTCGCGACGGCTGCGGACGTGGCAAGGATTCTCGGCGTTTCGCCCAAGCGACTGAAAGAGCTCCAGAAGCTCGCAGGGTCCGCTTCTAAAAGCGGGAAAAAGAAACGCCGGTGAAAATGATTTGGTTTTCCGCTGCGGCAATCGCGTTCGCCGTTGCGAGTATTCACAAACCCGTATTTCCGCGGGTTTTTTTTATTGTTCGTTTTTGGCGTGCCGAGCCGTGGGTTCTGGACACGAAGAAAACGCCTTGGTATGCTGACGATAGGAATTTTTACAGAGGAGCGAGGTTCGACATGAAGAAAATATGCCTGTATGCGCTGTTGCTTGTGTGCGTTGCGCTTTTCATCGGTACGCTCGCATATCACCACCTGCGATTATCCGGACCGACCGACGATCGAAATATAAAAACGATGCCATTGAACGAAGTGAGACCCGGCATGGCGGTTTGGGGCAAGACCGTCTACCAAGGCCGGAAGATCGCGCTGTTTAAAGGACATGTCTGGGGCACGGTCGAGTTCAGCGCGGATCCGAGCGCAAGCGTGCCGACGCGAGTCATTATGGCGGAACTCAGTGATCCCGGAAGGATGAAGTACGCCGGTTTGAGCGATGTCCTCGCCGGTATGAGCGGAAGCCCGGTGTATGACAAAAATCCTTTTACGCATAAAGATGCGAGACTGATCGGAGCACTGTCGCTCGGATTTGGAACGGAGCCGGTCGATTCGATCGCCGGCATTACCCCGATCGGCGAAATGCTCAAGCTGACCCGCGAACGAAGCGGTAACGCGCCGACCGTTTCCCGTTCCGGGAACGGAGCGCATTCCGGTTTTACGCCGGTTACGCAGATCTTCGCTTACGGCATCGGCGGAAATTCGGCGGACGCCTTTTTGAAGAAGCTTTCGCTGCAGTCCGGATCGAAATTCCGGATTGTGCCGATGGGTCTCGCGAAGCTGCCATCGTCCGCGATCGGAGACCAGGACGAGCCCCCGTTGCCCGGCGGCATGTTTGTGGCACTTCTGATTGACGGCCCGGACATCAAACTGGGAGCCGGTTGTACGCTTACGTACGTTGGCAAGGACGGCACGTTCCTCGGCTGCGGCCACGGCATCACCGGACTTGGCCATGTGCGCGGGTTTCCCGTGCATAAAGCGAATATACTGGGCGTCATCAACGATCGGCGGGGTTCAACCAAGATGATGAATGGCATCGCCGCGCGTTCGTTCGGCGCCATCGAGAACGACCGCTTCACGGGAGTGGAGGGAGTCGTGGGGGAAAAAGCGCAAATGATCCCGGTCGACATCAAAGTACGCGGCCCGTCGGGGAAAGCCGAAGTAAAAGCGGACGTCGTGCAGTATGCCGGCTCGAGCGATCTTCTGACGCTCACGCTGCTTCAGGGGCTTTTCAAGGTCGGAGATCTTTCGAGTTGCCGCCTTATGGTGTTCACGAGCACGATCACCGTGCGCGGCATTGGCAAGAACGGGAACGATTCGGTGCGGACGATTCATTTCACTTACACCGAGCGACTGCCGAGCGTCATCGACACCTTTTTCGGCTCCGAAGCGGCTTCGAAGCAGAGCGTCATTTACCAAAAAGCGAGCGAAGCCATCGGGAATATATTTTCCGGATTGCTCGCGGCGCCTCCAGGCATGAACATCAGATTCGACAAGGTCGATCTGCGCGTGGAGCTTCTAAACGAGGACGGCGGCTTATCGAAGGAATCCCTGAAAATAATCGGTCCGGATGGCAAGCCGTTCGGTACGAACAGTTTTTCCGACAAAACCTTAGACATGCGAAGAGGGCAGTCGCTTAGGATTATCGCCACCATCAAAGATCTTTTCAGCCCCAAGGACTACCGCAGTTATCTGGACGTGAAAATTCCGGACAATGCGGAACTGGGGCCGGCGCGGCTTGCGGTGGGCGACGGCGCGAATTTTACGGACTGGTGGAACAACGACGATACGAGGTCGAAGGACGTGATGTACCGGAACGGCTTCGACGGCCTCATCGATAATCTCGTGAGCACCGAAAAAAACAGCCGGACGCTGTACGTCAGGGTGGATTTCTCCCCGCCGTTCCGCAATGCCGGTTCGCGCAAAGCGGCCGCAATCGTTCCGCTGAAGTGGGCGGAGGTGCCGCCATCGGATGCGCAAGGAAAGGCGCTCGAGTATCACTTCGAAGAATTGCCGTTCCCCTTGAATATGGGAAGCATGGGTGGCATGACCGTGATCAATCTGAACATCAAATCGGAAAAGAAGGGCAAGCAGGAACAAAAGCGGCCCGCGAAGCGAGCAGAATGATCCGGAGCCCCGTTATCGAAAATGATAACGGGGCTTTTTTATAAATTTTCAATCAATTTACAATGAAATAATTTGCAAATGCGTTCGCTCTTCGCTCGGTCGCGCGTTTGAAAATTGTAAATCGAAAATTTTAAAATTGTAAATCGAAAATTAGCTTTTGAGAAGGATTCTAACTCTTTTCCTTCAGGAGCAGCTTTTTCAGTTCGACGATCTGTTCTTCGGATAAGCCGAGTTTATGGCCGAGGTCGATCACCAAATTTTCGGTGCCGAAATTGCGCGGTACCTGCTCTTCGCACATGACACGCTCCCCGACGTCATCGCCGAGTGTTTGTTTCCAGGTCGCTGATCTTGCGGAACGGTTTTCGAGCTCCTCCGCAAACTGCTCCCGGATGTCTTTGAGCACTTTCGGGTCGATCGGCGCCTGTTTTTTTGTTTCGAAGTGTTCCGGCATTGATTCGATTATAGCATGCTGCTTTGAGCGGGTAACGGAGATTTCAGCGCAATTTAAATTAAGAGCTCGAAGTCAGACCG
>DATLTV010000006.1:0-26645 GCA_035533375.1 Minisyncoccota bacterium | reverse complement strand
GACGCACTGTGCCGGTTGCAGTCGGTCGCTTCCGGCATGGGAACGGCGGCGGGTCGGGGAAAAAGGCCAGTTTTGCGAAGCGAGGTGCGATAAGTGAGATCGCGAACAAGGGAGCGGCGCGAGGATCGTCGCGCGAAGCCGGAGCGACTGAGGGGTCATTCGAGCGAACCGGATAAAGAGACGACAGTGAGAAAGATACCTCTGCGCCGCGTTTCCCGTGCAAAAGCGGCGTGAAGCCATCGACCCCTTGCAGTGCAGGCGCTGCAAGGGGTTTTCATTTTTTCCGGATCGTCATACAATCATGAGCGTTGGTGGGGTGGCTGAGTGGCCGAAGGCGCCGCACTCGCCCGCCCGAGGCGGGTCCGCCGCGGCGGAAAATGCTTTTTAAAAATATCATTTCGTCCAGCGCGGTGGGGTGGCTGAGTGGCCGAAGGCGCCGCACTCGAAATGCGGTGTACTCGAAAGGGTACCGTGAGTTCGAATCTCACCCCCACCGCGCTGGACGAAATGAAGGCAAAAAAATCAGCTGGCCCCATATGCCGCACTCGCCCGCCCGAGGCGGGTCCGCCGCGGCGGAAAAGGGTACCGTGAGTTCGAATCTCACCCCCCACCGCCAAAAATAAAACAGTGGCTTCGCGCCACTTTTTTATTTTATGATGGGGGTGAGATTCGAACGGGGATGGGGTCGGGAAACCGGGAGGTTTCCCGTGGCGGAAGTCTTGAAACCGATGGGTTTCAAAAAATTTTGCCGTGCAAAATTTTGTTCGATTCCTCACCCCCCACCGCCAAAAATAAAAACGGTGGCGCGAGCCGCCATTTTTATTTGAAATATTACGGCTGATAGGTTTTCGCTCCCCGCCAATCGGCAGTGAAGGTTGCAGCGAGCGATCGGAGAATCGCGGGATTCGAGATTATGGTTCCCAGCTCGCGATTGTGGTCGAGCGAGGTTTCGGAGAAATTTTCAGATCCTATGAATGCGATGCCGCCGTCCGCGAGGATCATTTTTGCGTGAATGTAGAGCGTCGCATGAGCGGGATGAGCGGGATAGGTGCGGATGTGCACGCCCGCGGCGACGAGCGTTTTGAACGCGTCTTTCCAGTCCGGCGCATAGGTCATGAGGACGTTTACCGTAACGCCGCGCGCGGCGGCGCGCGCAAGCGCGGCGGTGATTTCCGCATCCGCCATTTCTTCGTTATAAATGTCGAGCGATTGCACGGCGTGATTGATGAGGGCGAGCAGTGCGTTCCGCGAGCCGGGACTCCAGACGAGGCTGTCGCCCGGGCTTGCGGCGGCGCCGCTTTCGCGCCAGTCGGCATCGAATGCCGCTTCCATCGCGGCAATGTCGTTCGCATCGTCATCCACAATGCCGAAATCACGCCCCGTCGGATAATACCTCGACATAAGATTAAAGGTCATGATAAGCGCGCGCGTCCCGTCGGCCACGATGGATTTTTCATGCGTGAGGTCGAAATAATTCGGAGCCCAGCGGACCGCGACGCCCGCGGCCCGGAGCGTTTCGTATGCAGGATCGTTTATGGCCGACGGTTCTCCCATGTAAGCCGTGCTCAAAAGCACGCGCACCGCAACGCCGCGCCGCGCCGCCTGCCCGAGGGCGTCTTCGATTGTCGGATCTGAAAATTCGTACATGACGAGATCGATAGACTTCGCCGCATGCGTGATTATTTCAAGCACGGGCCGTATGCCGTCGTCCGGCTCGGTCACGAGCGAGCAGGAGGCGCCGCATGCGGAAAGGGGAGCGGCCGAATCGCCGGGAGCAGCCGTTTGTGGTGGCGCGATTGAAACAAAAAGAAATGAGCCAAGAGACATAATCCCGACCGCCCCGAGAAGCAAGAATGTTCGTTTACGAACCATTCATCGAAGCCTACACCGCGAGCCATAAAAACTATCTAAAGAAATAATAAAAGATCGATAAAGCCTTCCCTCCTTTCTGTGATCGTTAAAAACTGGTACCTCGCGGCCATAGACTCCTTTTAATGGTCACAGAATACTGCGACGTTCGAGTTTCTTTATGCGTCAGGGGATTTAACGGGTGGCTTCGGCGCCGGTTCCGCATGTTCCCTTTTCAATCTGTTATAATGGAATGATGTGGCTCCAGTTAAAAAGCTATCTTCTTTACTTCCTTACCGGAGGCATTTTCACGGTCCTGATTGTTGCGCTCGAAGAAAACGGTTCGCGGCTGTTGTCCGGTTTCGCCACGCTCGTGCCGGTCTTCACGCTTGTTTCCTATATTTTCATCGGCGAATCGCGGGGCGGGGGAGCGGTGGGACAGCACGCCTGGTTCGTTCTTGCGGGCACCATCGTTTCCTGGGTTCCTTACATGATTCTCGTCGCTTACCTTGCTCCGAGGATCGGTTCGAGATTCGCGATTGGCGCCGGCATGGCAGGATTTTTCATCCTCGCCGCCATTTATCTTCTCTTGGCTTTTCACTATCACCTTTTCGGAGAAGCCTGATTTTTCGTTGTTTTTTGGCCCGGAACGTGCTATGATTTTGGTTAGGAAAAGTCGGTCAAAAGCACCCTAAATAATACAATGTTTATCGCATTTATCCTTGTTTTTGCCGCCTCAATCCTCGTTCCCGGGCCGATGATCGTGATCCTTGTCGCGAACACCGCGGTCGTGGCCATTCTCTCGTCTCTTCAGATATTTTCAGCCATTTTCCCGCGTTCCGAACCGGATCGCCGGACCACGAGTTCGCACGCATTCGTTTCCATCCTCGTTCCGGCTTACAACGAGCCTCCGGCGCTCCTCATGCATACCCTCGACGCTCTTTCCCGCGTCCAGCACGAAAATTTTGAAGTACTCGTCATCGACAACAACACGAAAGATCCGGAAATCTGGCAGCCGGTCGAATTGTACACGCGGACGCTCGGCGGGAAATTCCGTTTTTTCCACGTCGACCACCTTCCCGGCTTCAAGGCGGGAGCGTTGAACTATATTTTGAAATTCGCCGATCCGCGTTCCGAGTACGCCGCGGTCATCGATGCCGATTACGAAGTCGAGCCGGAATTCCTGACCGCGGCGTTGTCGTATTTCACGGAAAAGGACATTGCCTTCGTCCAGTTTCCCCAGCAATACCGGAATTGCGTAAAAGTCAACCAGCCGATCGCGGACGAGTATCGCCACTTTTTCAAAATTTACATGAATATGGCGAACTATCTCGATTGCGTTCCGCCGACGGGAACCGTAAGCGTCTATACGATGGCCGCGCTTCGCCGCATCGGCGGATTCCACGAGCAAGCGCTCACGGAGGATGCGGACGCCGGGCTCCGGCTGTACGCGGCCGGCTATCGCGGCGTCTATGCCGACCACTCCATCGGGTACGGCCTCATGCCGTACGACATTGAGGCGTACCGCAAGCAGAAGAATCGCTGGGCAACCGGCAACGCGCAATCGGTCAAATCGCTTTTCTCGCTTTACGGAAAGATCCCATTTCGGTCGTGGCTCGGCTTCCTCGCCAATCTCACCGCGTGGGATCATTTAAACTTTCTTCCGTTCGCCGTGCTCGCGGCGTACACGATCGTGCTGCTCCCGTTTATCCCCACGACAGCGCTCCACCGCGATCTCATCACCGTCGCTTCGGTTTCGATCTTCATAACGCTCGCGTCGAAATTCGCGCTGTTCGTGGTCGCGCTCCGCGGTCAAAAGAAGATCGTCCGCCGGGCTTTCAAAGCCTTCGTCGTCCACATGGGCATGACGCTTTTGTATTCGGAGGCGTTCGGCGTCCTGCTCTTCGGAACGAAATCCGGATTCGAGCGCACCAACAAATTCATTTTTTCGAAAATGCCGAGCCTGCTCAAGAATTCTTACCGCGAGCTTATCCTCGGTGTATGGTTCGCGGCGGGAGTGGCGGAAAGCGTGTGGTGGGGCACGCGGACGCTCACTGTCGTCGCCTTCTTCGTTTCCTCGCTCACGCTCTTCTCCATCTATTATGTTGCCTGGAAGATCGCTCCGACGAAAACATATTCGAAAAAGATGCTCGCCGATCTGGAAGACAAATATCGGCAATATCTTTCTCCTGAAATCGCATGAAGGTAGCCCTTCTTGCGCCGCTTTGGAAAACGATCCCGCCGGAGAAATACGGCGGCTCGGAACTCGTGGTCGCCAATTTGGCAAAGGGGCTCGTAGCGCAGGGCCACGACGTGACGACCTTCGCGTGCGCCGGGTCCGGGGTAGCGGGCAAGCTCGTATCCGTGATTCAGAAACCGATGTACGACTTGGTCGGCGGATTCGACTGGAGCGGGATCAAGCAATACGAATTTCTCTCGTTTTTCGAACTCGCGAAACGGGCGAAGGAATTCGACGTCGTCCACAACCATATGGGAATCCATCCGATCGCGTTCGCGCCGCTGCTTCCGGTCCCCATGGTCACGACCCTCCACAGCAGCGTGCCGCCGGACTTTCCCGCTCTCGCGGACGCATTCCGCGCGTTTCCTTTCGTGTCGATAAGCGATGCACAGCGGACGCTTGCGCCGAAGCTGAACTACGTGGCGACCGTGTACCACGGAATCGACGTGAATGCTTTCACGCCGCGCCTCGAAGGCGCGGGCAAGGGATTCGCCTTCGTCGGCACGCTTTCGCATAACAAAGGCATTGATATTGCGGTCCGGACCGCGAAAGCACTTGGGCTTCCGCTCACGATTGCGGGAGAAGTGCGGGAAAATGATAAAGAATTTTTGGAGAAAGAAGTATTTCCGTTCATTGACGGAAAGGATATCCGTTTTTTGGGAGAAGTCGGCCACGAAGAAAAAAACCGTATTTTCCGCGAAGCGGATGCGGTACTCTTCCCATCGCGCTGGAACGAAGCATTCGGCCTCGTGATTCCCGAAGCCTTGGCGTGCGGGACGCCCGTCATCGCGCTCGAGAACGGTGCGGTACCGGAAGTGTTGCGCGACGGCATGACTGGCTTTATCACAAAAGATGAAAAAGGTTTTATCGAAGCCGCAAAAAAATTCGTCGTCATTTCGCGAAAAGCGTGCCGGGCGGAGGCCGAGCGGCGCTTCGATCTTTCCGTAATGGCGAAAGAGTACGCAAAGGTCTATGCGTCGCTCGCCGCACACCGATGAAAATAGCCGTTGTCGCTCCGGTCATGGTGCCCGTGCCTCCGCCGAAGTACGGCGGCATTGAAGCGATCATAGACGAACTTGTGCGCGGGCTTGCGGAGCGCGGCCACGCCATCACGGTTTTTTGCTCCGGTGGATCGGCTATCGGAGGAAAAAACATCGAGCGCGTGGAGAGCTCGCCGTACCCAACGCGCGAACATCAGGACGAAAACCGCAAATGGGAGCTCGCGCAGATCGAAACGGTGCTCGATCGGCAGGATGAATTCGATGCCATCCATTTCAATTATGAGCCGACTATCTTCCGCACGGAACGCGACGGCAAGGAGATAAACCTTCTTGATTCTTTCAAGAAACCGGCGATATGCACGTTTCACAATATCACGACTATTCCCGAAAACATCGCATATTATCGTTCAACTCCGTCGCTCTACCGGCACAAGATGATTTTCGTGAGCGAAAATCAGCGGAGCCACGTGCCGTTCTTTCCGAATGCAAAAGTAATCTACAACTCAATCCCGCTCGAGCGTTTTTCCGTGGAAGAACATAAAGAAAATTATCTTTTTTTTCTCGGCAGGATCGCGCCGGTCAAAGGCATTTTGGAGGCAATCGCCGTGGCGAAGGCAGCGAAAATTCCGCTCATCATTGCCGCGAAAGTCGATCCCGTCGACCGGGCATTCTACGAAACAGAAGTGAATCCGAAGATCGACGGCACGTTCATCCGCTATGTCGGAGAATTGGGTTTTTCGGAAAAGACCGAATATTTAAAAAAAGCGAAGTGCCTCCTTTTCCCGATCCTTTGGGAGGAGCCGTTCGGCCTCGTGATGGCGGAAGCCTTGGCGTGCGGGACGCCCGTCATCGCGTTTCGCCGCGGTTCGGTTCCCGAAATAGTGCATGACGGCGTGAATGGGTACGCGGTGAATACGCTGGACGAGATGGTGACGGCGATCGCAAAGTGTGCAACGATCTCTCCGCATGATTGCAGGAAAAGCGTCGAGCGCTTTTCCGTCGGCCGCATGGTGGACGAGTACGAGGAGGTATTCTTGAGATAAGTGGTGCGAGGGGATACTCCAGTGAGCGGCAGAGCTGAAGGTAATTTTTTTTCGAAAAACTCGGGAGGGTGAAAACGCGTTTATTTTGCGGTTCCGGCGTTATGCGCGATACCCTTTCCTTTTTTCCGTGAACATGAGCCCGACGGTCACTCCGATCGCGGCAAAGACGGCGCAATAGAGCGCGAAGAACGGGAGATCGCCTCCGAAAAGAAGTGGCAGGCTGACCAGCGCACCGCTTATATCGATCGGCAGGAAGAGAATGACCGTGGGCGTAAGGGCGAAGATGCCTAATCCGACGAAGCACGCGAATACGCCCGCAAAGATTGCTAGCGACGGACGGGAGAAGGAAAATTTGGGTGACGCCATTATCTCGATTCTACCATACCGAACGGTTATTTTCCTCCGTTATGCACAGCCCTCCGCATCGGTAATGGACTTTCTGCTATACTTACAGTGATGGAAAAACCGGCGGTACAAATTCCCGAACCGAAGCTCTCGCGGATCTTTTTTGCCGATACCCGCATGTCGTGGCTTTGGCTTGCGCTCCGCTTGTATGTCGGTTACGAATGGCTCACGGCCGGATGGGAAAAACTGACGAATCCCGCATGGGCCGGTGCGCAAGCCGGAACCGCGCTTCAGGGATTCCTGCAAGGAGCGCTCCAAAAAGCCGGTGGCGCGCACGCGAGCGTTTCCGGATGGTACGCAACGTTCCTCATGAACGTCGCCGTGCCGCACGTCACGCTCTTTTCGTATTTCGTGACCTACGGCGAGCTTTTGGTCGGTATCGGCCTCGTCCTCGGCGCTTTCGCCGGCCTCGCCGCGTTCTTCGGCGCGTTTATGAATCTTAATTATCTTTTTGCGGGCACGATCAGCACGAATCCGTTCCTTTTCGTCATCCAATTGTTCCTGATCCTCGCCTGGCGCAACGCCGGATGGCTCGGCCTCGACCGGTGGCTGCTTCCGTGGCTCGGAGTTCCGTGGCAGCCGGGGAAAGCATTCGCAGCGAAGGAAAAATAACTTCTTTATTCATACGATATCGCGGAGCCGCGTTTCGGGATTGTGCCGATATCGCGGCTCGTGTTATTTTTGAGGTGAGCCTTATGCAACGCGAACGGGAAAAAATTTATATATACGGCAAGCATGCGCTTGCGGAAGCGCTGCGGAACGCGCCGCATGTGGTGCGGAAGGTGTTTTTGTCGCCCGAAGTGAACGACCCGGCGCTCCGAGAGCTTTTGTCGAAGCAAAAAATTCCCGTGACCGCGATCAAAACAAAAGAGGCCGGACGGATGGTGGGGGAAGACACCGCGCATCAGGGCGTGATTGCGATCGCGGATCCATCGGCGCTGCTCGTGGATCTCGATGCATTTCTTCCCGGCTTGAAGCCGAGCGAGCGCACGATGCTCGTGCTTTTGGACGAGCTCACCGATCCGCACAATGTCGGCGCCGTGATCCGTTCAGCAGCCGCGTTCGGCGCTTCGGGCGTGCTCATGCCGCACCATCGGCAGGCGCCCATCACGGGCGCCGTCGTGAAATCCTCGGCCGGAATGGTTTTTCGTATTCCCATGATCTCCATCGGTAATGTGAATCAGGCAATCGACCGGCTGAAGGAAGAAGGTTTCCGCGTCTACGGTCTTGCGATGCACGGCACGAAGGAGCTTGCGGAGGAAACATTCGACGCTCCCGCGCTTTTTATCGTGGGCAACGAAGGCGCGGGTATCCGCGAGAAAACGCTCGAGCGCTGTGATGTAACGCTCCGCATTCCCATGGATGCGCGCGCGGAATCGTTGAACGCTTCGGTGTCCGCCGCGGTCGTGATGTACGAATGGAGCAGGAGACGGCTTAATAAAAAATAAATCAGAATGTCGCCCCGACGGAGGTCGGGGTCCGTGCTTCTATCAGGTATATCGTTTCACGTGAAGAAGCACGGATCCCGGCCTTCGCCAAGTCTGACTTGGCCTTCGCCGGGAGGACGCACTTTATACACTAACCTTATGGAAAACAAAAATCTTTCAATAAAACCCTGGCGTGATTACGAGCTTTTGGACTCCGGCAACGGGCGGAAGCTCGAACGATACGGCCTATATATAGTGGCGCGGCCGGAGACGCAGGCCCTGTGGGCGCCCGCGCAGCCGGAGGAATGGAAGCGCGCGAACGCAGAGTTTGTTTGGGCGGACGGAAGGGGATCTTGGAAAAAGAAAAATATGCCGGAGTCGTGGGAAATGGGCTGGGAGAATATCCGTTTCACGCTGCGGCTCACTTCGTTCAAGCATCTCGGCGTTTTTCCGGAGCAGGCGGCGAATTGGGTGTGGATCGGGGAAAAAGTTTCCGCGCTTCGCGCGCCGAAGGTGCTCAATTTGTTCGGGTATACCGGCATCGCGAGCATTGTCGCGGCGAAGAACGGTGCGCAGGTTACACACGTCGACGCTTCGCGGCAGAGTAATGCGTGGGCGAAGGAAAATGCGCAGCTTTCGGAAATTCCCGCGGACGGGATCCGCTATCTGCTTGATGATGCTTTGAAATTTACTGAACGTGAAGCGCGGCGCGGCGCGGAGTACGAGGGCATCATTCTTGATCCGCCGGCGTTCGGCCGCGGTGCGAAAGGCGAGGTGTGGCATATCGAAGACGGCTTGCCGAAGCTGCTCGCGGCGCTTACGAAAATCCTTTCAAAAAAATCCGGATCGTTCTTTCTCTTGAACGGCTACGCCGCAGGCTACGCGCCGCAATCGTTTCTCCAGGCAGTGCAAAGTTCCTTTGGTGCCACGGACGAAGAATTCGGCGAATTGAGGATCGCGGAAGCGAAGACCGAACGCTCCATTCCCTCGGGGATTTACGTGCGGTTTTCCCGATAATACATTCGCCGTTTTTATGTTATTCTTTACTTATGAGAATCGAATGGCATAAAGTCACCTGGTATTCAAAAACGATCGCACTCGCTTTGTTTGTGGCACTTCCGTTCGTCGGATTTTATTTCGGCATTGAGATCGGGCAGGGGATGGGGATTCTGCAGGCGTTCTCATCGATGCCGGAAATCTCGACCGCTTCGCCTGCGCCAAGCGCCGGTGCGGCGTATTACAAAAACATCGCCGAGTGGCAGACGGACCGCGACGATGTCGGCGGATTTTCCATCGCTTATCCTATCGATTTTCAAACCGACGAAAATTATACTTCTGCGCCGTCGACCGATTGGCGGCTCGATGCGAATAACGCGCCGGGCGTGAAAGCATTTACGCTCACGATCCCAAAGGCCTTTGAGCCGCAGACTAATTTCGCGGATGCGACCTTGACAGTCGGCAGGAGCAAGAACGCTGTGGCGGTTGCGGATTGTCTTACCGCGGATCGAAGCGGCGGACCGGGAGCGACGAGCGCCACTGCTACCATAAACGGCATCCAATTTTCCGTATTCAACTTCAACGGCGTCGGCGCGGGAAATTATTACGAGACGACGAGTTATCGAACGATGCACGCGGGGGAGTGCTACGCCGTCGAGTACACGATCCATTCCGCGCAGATCGCCAATTATCCGGCGGAATATAATTTAAAACCATTCGATAAGGCGAAGCTCACCGATTTGCTCGATCGCATTGCGGGAACGTTCACGTTTTTGTAGTCCCCGATTTGAGTCGAAACGTCGTCATTTCTGACTGGATTTTTATCACCCTGGAATTGATTCAGGATTTACATGGTTGGATCCCGGACAAATCGCGCAGCAATTTTCCGGGATGACAAAAGCGGTGGGTCGCGGATATTTTACTGCGGCGATTTTCCGGGATGACGACGGTAGCTATAAGCTTTCGCCGGGATAGCAATGTATTCTGCTTATCGTGCGGTGGATGATGCGATGGCGGTGGACAAGCTTGAGGTCGCAGTCGAACTTGTGATCTGGATCGGCACCTGTAAAAGCGATCCGAGATTGGGCGCTTGGCGGATCTGATAGAGGTACAGCGTCATGCCGGGCGAGAAATTCTTTGTATCAAGCAGTTGGAAGTGGCGGTCGAAATAATCTTTGATGTTTTTTTGATATCCCTGGTCGTAACTGAAGAGGATCCAGGCGCGGTCGTGGTTCGCGGTGAGGCTTGTGGTTTGCGCGGGCAGTGTGCTCGAAGAGAACGCCGGGATCGGGCCTATGACATAGCGGTCCCATGCGGGGAGCGTCGCGATAGCCGCCGCGCCTCTATAATAGTAGTCCACCGGATAGATCGTGAAGGGAGCGGAAATGATCACGATATCCGACGCCTCGGCATTCGCCGTAAGGTATTCCGATGCATCGCGGTAATCTTCTTTTACCGGCGTTGCCGCGCTCACGCCTTGCACGAGTACTCCCGCGACCATCGCCGCGACGAGCGCTGTTTTTGCGGCGCGGGAAACTGCGCGCGGGTAGGCCGAAAGCATCCAGCTCACAAAGAGGTAGAGGGACGGGACGGCAACGGTGAGATAACGGGCGAGAAAGACGGGACTCCAGATGACGCTCACTGCGTATGCGCCGAGGATGGGAATCGCGAAACCCATGAAAAAATAAGCGGTTTCCGGCGAGACTTCGCGCCGCGATTGCAAGAGTAAGAATCCGAAAAGCATCGCGAGCGGCCACAGAGCGACGATAATCGTGTTCAGGCCGTCCGTCTGAAAGCCGAAAAGAAATTGTGAAAAGATGTTGAAAATGTCGATGCTCGTCGGCTTCGCGAGGCCGGGCGACGAGTTCGCGAACGTACCGGACTGTTTTACTAGGTAGAACCATGGCGCCATGGCGATTACGATGATTGCCGCCACGATGAAGAAGTTCCGCAGGGTATGCCTCGGAAAAAGCTTCTTGTTCGTGAAATAAAAAAGAGCTTGCGTAAGCAGGACTAACGCGAAAAAGTAATGAACGAACGATCCTATAAGCGCCGTCGCGCCGTACCACCACCAGCCGCCGCGGCGTTCGCGATAAATTTTTATGAAATAATATTGGTTCAGAACCGTGATGAACATAAGCATGCTGTACATGCGCGTTTCGTTTCCGTACCAGTTGAGGAACGGCGATACCGCCGTGATGAGCGCCGCAAATATTCCGGCGGACCTCCCGTAGGCATAGCTGCCGATCTTGTACATCACGGGAATGGCCGCGGCGAAGAAAATGAACGAAAGCATGCGGTCGGTCGGAACGCCGTTTCCGAAAAGCTCCTCGGAAAAGTGGAGCAGGAGATGGTAAAGCGGGACGTGCACGTCGTGCGAGACGATAAGAATAGTGCCCCACACGCTCCGGCTCGATTGCCATAGGCTTTGCGATTCGTCGAGGCGGAGGCTTTGGTTTACGAAAAGTACGGCGGAGAAAACGGCGGCGATGCCGATAAAAAGCACAAGGAGCGCCGCGGTTCGCACTGCGGCGGCGTGCGAGGAACGCACCTCGGTATCGAGTGTCGTTGCGATGTCCGTTGTCCTAAGAGCGGTTTTCATGTGAAGCGGTATATGATCCAAGTTTCGATATCAGAATTTTTAAGAGATTGCCTGTTTTTCCGCCGGCTGTATCGCGGTTGCTGGTTCTATGGCGCGCGACGGGCGTGCGGCGGGCAATGCAGCCATAATAAATGGCGTGAACGCGGCGATATTGAAAAGAGCCCAGGCGATATTGTCGACGACGGACGCGGTGAATCCCTGGTGCCACACGGCATAGCTCATGCCGATCATGGCCGCGGCGACATAGAGTATGTGGGGCGCGGCAAGATGAGCGAAATTTCCCGACAGTTTCCTTTTCGAGGTGACCACGAATTTCGCTTTTTTGCCCGAGAGGATCTGCACGAACGCTTTCATCTGGATCGGGAACGCGCTCATTGAAAGGCCGAGCGCACGGAAGGTATAGGAGAAATTTGTCGACTTCTGCAGTGTGTAAATGACGAGGAAAATATAAGGAAGGAAGATCGTGGCGAGCGCCATCGTCGAGGCGCGGAAAGGTTCGAGACCGGTGTAGAAGAAAATGAGCGGAAAAAGCGCGTTCACGAAGACCACCGCGCCCGAAAGATAGTAACTCGACGAAGCGAGGTACTGGATGCGTTGCGAGAAAGTGAGCCCTTTTTTAAATAAAGGATTGTATCTGAAGACCATCTCGAGACTGCCGCGCGCCCAGCGCGACTGCTGGCTGTAGTAGGAACGGAAATCCTCCGGCGCGAGGCCTTCGGCGAGCACTTCCGGCACGTACACCGATTTCCATCCGCGCGCGTGGATGAAAAGTGAAGTAAGAAAATCTTCGGTGATGCTCGTCTCGTGCATGCCGCCGGCTTCGAGGAGTGCGGAGCGCCGGATCACCATATTCGTGCCGCACATGAATGCGGCGTTCATCGTGTCCTTTCCCCGGCAGATCGCACCGAAAAAAAGCTCCTGTTGTTCCCAGGCGCCCCCGGTGATTCCGCTCATCCAGTGATTGCGGTAATATTGCGGCGACTGGGTGAACCCCACTTTCGGATCGATGAAATACCCCATCATCTTTGTGAGGAAATCGTAGTGCGGCGCATGATCGACGTCGAAAACGGCGGCGAACGGTTCGTGCGTTTCCGCGAGCGCATGATTGATGTTGCCCGCTTTCGCGCCGCCCGGCATCGTGCGCGTGATGCAGTCCACGCCGTATTTTTTGGCGACTTGCCGCGGTTCGCGCCAGTTCGCTTTTCCGGCGACAAGACCGTCGTTCAGGATATGCACCGTAAAGTTCGGATACTGCATGCCGGTTGCGGCGCGTACGGTTTCCTCGATCACTTCTTCCGGTTCGCCCGCGACCGTGATGAACACGTCCACGCCCGGCTGGAACTCGGGATTGAATGCATGGGGCCGCTCCTTCCGCCAGAGCGTGTGAAGGTACGTGAAGATCTGCCAGAGGTGGAAAAGTTCGCCGAGGATAAGAATGGCGAAAAGAATGCGGCTGTCCACGGGGAAGAGGAATGCGATTACGAAAAAATAAGCGAGCGCCATGACGATGTTCAGAAGGATCGCCTGGTGTCCGATCTCATTTCTCGGCAGTACGAGCGGTTCGCGTTCGGGATTGTCCTGGGTGTCCAAGATCATGCGGGCGGCGCGGAATTATTTTTTGTCGGAGGAGCGATGGAAGACGCGAGGTTCGGCAGCACGTTATTATAGAGTCCGATGCCGAACCAGGCCCAGTTGTCGTCGTAGTAGCTGAGTTTCTGTCTCCAGGCGACCGCGTCCGGATCAAAGAGGCTCGCGAGTTTCGTTTCATACACCATTGGCGCGTCCGCGGGGTCGGCCACGGTGAAATAGCCGATCGTGCCGCCGTAAATCGCGGGCGCTTCGATGGTCGAGGATGGCGTTCCGTCATGCGCATAATCGCTCACGAGGACTCCCTGCGCGTACCATTCGTTTTCGAGGAATCCGAGAGTTTTAAGCGTCGCCTTGGCTCGCGGTTCGCGATACCAGAGCCAATCGAGCGCGAGGCGCCACGGCGTCCGCATTGCGTCGTAACTGAAGTGCGAAGTAAGGCTGTCAGCGGGCACGGCGGCGATCGCGCCCGTCGACCGGTTGATGGTGATCCAGTCGGGCGGCAAGTTGTCGCTCGAAGATGCGCCGAGCGGCATCGGATCGACCGCGCCAAGCAGCGCGTACGAATTGTCGATGAGCCCGTTCCAGTCGCGCGCGGAATCGATGCGCGCGAACATGCGATACGCGTACGGCGCGAAATAAGACGGGTTTACGATGACCGGACCCGGCGAGCTCCGTTCGACATTGTCGGCGACGAGCACCGGTTTTCCCTGGATCGTGACCACTTCGTATTGCCAGATATCGTCCGCAATTCCGCGCGCAGACGTAAGGTAGGCGGGATCGTGCCAGCGCCCATACGCGAAGAGAAGCGCGACCGCGGTATCCGTGTCCGCGTCGCTCGCCGAGTTTTCGCCGCCCCGGTCCGTGAGAATGCCGGAACTGGCGTCGCTCCGTTTGCCCCAGAGCCAGGAAAGAAGATGGCCATCGGCGTGCAGAAGATTTTCCTGGTCCCAATTCCACGCCGCGTCGAAGGTCGTTTTATCGTCCTGCCATACTGCCCGGAGCATCGTATAGCTTTGCGCTTCCGAGGTGGTCGCGCCGTTCGCCTGTACGTCAATCGTTCGCCCGGACGATGCGTCCCAGTAATTCGTTTTATACGCTCTCCAGAGGTCTTCGAGCATGGTTTCGGGAGAAAAGATGACGGGTATTTTGCTTTTCATGTTATTTCTATACGCCACTACGACGACGATCGCGGCCGCCGACACAATCAATATGCTGCCGAATTTTTTCATGATACGCGGTTATTGTTGAAGTAAAGATGAATTATTGCCTGCGGATCATATGCCAGATCTTTCCTGCGAGGCCGCTTGCGAATAAAATGCCGATGGCCGCGAGCGCCGCCGCTATCTCGAAGAGCAGTATCGTCGTATCCGAGTTAAAACTTTGCGAGGCGAACGACACGTAAGGCGAGGGGAGATCCTGGTCGGGCGCCGCCGGATTCGCTGCCGGTGCCTGATTTAGTTGGGACGACGATGAAGTCGCGCTCGACATGCCGGCCCTGGATTGCGCAAGGATGTGTGTTGTGGCGCTCGCGAAAAGCATGCTTAGCACGGGAAGAAGTGCGGCGATCAAAGCGAAACGCAACCATCTGGTGTCCATCTCATGAAGTTACGGGCAGTTGGATGAAAGGAAGGTTAAGTTCGGGCATAGCGGCTTCGCCGTTCAGCCGGAGCTCGGCTTGGGCAAAAAAATTAATAATTTATTAAAAACTAAACGTACGAAATCCTGTTGCGTGGATTTCACGCGCTATGCCCCGGCTAACCCTGGCTATGCCCCGGCTAGAATCTCTCCATCGCCGGCACCGCCTTCGAGGACATGCTCTCCAGCCGTTCCAATTCCGCCTGGTAGATGCGGCTCCGGAGATCGGAAGTGGAATAGTTATGGCTGCGCTCGTGGAAATAAGCTACATGCGGGATTTCCCAACCGGTGTATTGCCTTCCTTTCCAGTCCGATCCGAGGATGCGCACGTCGAATCTTGTGGTTTCGAGAAGGCGGCGCAGATCGGCTTCCGTGGAGTAGGTGATGATTTCATCCACATACCTGATCCCTTCGAGGATCGCCATTCGTTCCGCGACGGTCATCACCGGGCGGTTCTTGATCTGGTTTTTGGCGAGCTTGCGGTACTCGACTTCGAGCGAAGGATCCGTGTGAAGCGCGACGATCAAATATTCGCACACGCGCTTGCAATCCTTGAACATCAGCATGTGCCCGGCGTGGCACAGATCGAACGCTCCCGCGGTGAAACCGACTTTGTATTTTTTCATATTTTATTTTTACAAAGCGGATAATGATGCTGGCGTGAAGCACTCGGTTTTCATGTGGAGAGGGACGGCTCGCGCCGCTCCTGCGGCGGCGCGGGCTCTCTCGCCGCGCGAGTCCCGCTCTGCGGCGGGACTCCAAGCTCGCGCGGCTTCGAGAACCCCTTTCCAAATGAAAACCTCCGCTGTAGGAAAAATTCAAGCGTTTACGCGCGGCACCCTTTTATATGAGCGGAGGTTTTCCGTTCTCGAGGGCGTCGCGCAGGCGCGAGGCGCGCCCGAGCACGGGCAACGCTGTCCCTCGAGAACGAAAAACCGGAGCTCTTCATGAAGATGCGATTGATTTTTCGGAGCGGCATGGTATAATCCACGCATGGAGATCGATAAAGCATCCGACGAACAACTGGTGGTGCGTTATCGGAAGGGCGACGAAGCGTCGCTCGAATTGCTCGTGAAGCGTTATTTGCCGCAGATCTACGGCTTTGCCCGGCAATATGCCGGAGATTCGGACAAGGCGTCCGATATCGCGCAGGAAACGTTCGTGAAGGTGTGGAAAAATTTGAAAAAGTTCGACGAGCAGCGCAGTTTCCGGTCGTGGATCTTCACGATCGCCAAACATACCGCGCTCGACTGGCTGAAGCGCAAAGAGGAGATCCCGTTTTCGCGGTTCGAGTCCGATACCGAAGAGAATTTTCTGGAAAACATCCCCGATTCCGTCGTGCCCGTGCAGTTCGCGATCGAACAAAAAGAGCATGCCAAGAAAATCTCGCGCATGCTCGATCGGCTTCCCGTGAATTATCGCACGATCGTCGCTCTGCGCCACGATGACGACCTCACGTTCCAGGAGATCGCGCGCCGCGTGAAAGCGCCGTTGAATACCGTGAAAAGCCGCTATCGCCGCGCGCTTCTCGCGCTTCGCAAGCACGTCCCCGACGGAGGATTCGAGTCTTAGTCTGCACATTTGAGAATTGCAATCGACTTAGGATAGGTGTATGTTGTTTTTAGATTCTTGAGAGATGGAGGAGGCGGTTCAGATGAGTATCCTTGGCTTAAACAGAACGGAGCGGCGCATACTGCAGCGGAAATTGAAGGAGATCAACGAAGAATATCTCCCATTGCTTGACATATATGCCAGCCTCAATCCTCGCGATCCTGATCGGCGCGCGGAAGAGTTGGATTACAAAATAGCGATGGAAAAGCTCGAAGGATTGAAGATCGCCATGGCTTATAACGCGAAACTAAGTCCCGAAGAACAATTTGCGCTGGGGAAGTTGTCTGCGAAACTGGGAAATAGTTTTATCGGCAACGATTCTCTCCCGCTCAATGAACGGCTCGAAGTCATTACACTTGATGGCTGGCAGGAAACCATCCGCGCGGGATTAACCGACATGCCTTTTGCATTATGCCTTGCGATCGGAGCATGGAAGAAGCTCGAAGCTGCAGCCGAAACGCAATAATCGATTTTTCCGCTATTTTTTCCCGCGGCAGGTGTCCGGCAACGGGCTGGCCGATCGATTAACCTCTAACCTTGGATAAGCAGATGCCCGAAGCAAAAGAGTACGCGGTAAAGACCATAACTGAGCAGATGAATTTCGTTTTCCTTCAGGGGATGTCGAACCGGATGGACGTTTCGTGCTTCAAATACGGCGATTACAAGTCGAACTACGCGGGTACGTATACTGAGCCATTCCGAAAACAGCTTTCCGTTTCACTTCGCAAACTCGTTGTTGAATGGAAAGGAAAGGGCACGAGCGCAAATGGCAACGCGATCATGTTCGCGATCGAGCGCCTGCTTCTTTACGTGGACGGTGGCAAGGTAAAAGACGGCATTGTTCCTTGCGGCAACACGGAATACCTTATGGACGCCGCAAACGGGCTCATGATCGAATTTACCTGCCCGCAAGTTCCTGGTGCCGCCTTCGCAGCGACGGACGACAACAAATCTCCCGGGTTTTCCGGCCTTTCCGAACAGGAAATCAAGGATTTCAAAGCAGAACATCCGGAAGAATAACCCCTAAGGCGCAAAGTTTTTCTTTTGCGCCTTTTCTTTTATCAATACTATTTTCGTTCGAAAATCGTCCACGCTGCGCGCAATTGACTTTTGCATATACAATCGCTAGACTTTCACCAGCATAAAGATTTGAACGGAAGAAAAGAGGATAACGCGTTGAAAAAAACGCTGGCTTGCTTAATCGCTCTGACACTTCTGTGCCTACTCACAATCGGAGGTTTTTACTTTATCCACTCAGAACTTGCACAAAACCGTAGTTATTACTACACTGCGTTCGGTGGACCGGACATATCGGACATCGCCTTTGAAATCGTGCGGTACTTCGGCATGGTGACGATACTTTTGGGTTGCGCCGTAATCGTTATCGCATCTTTCTATTTCGCCCTGAAAGCAGTTTTTTGCCCCAAGCGAACCACTCGATCGATTTAGTTGCTCGCATAAGCGTCCCACCTACGTGAGACGCTTTTTATTTTCCCATCGCCAGCATCGTTCGAAGATTGTCTGCTCCCGTGCATGGTTGTTCCAAATCGGGAAGGCGGAAGAAGGCACCGAAACGCCCCGGTCGGTCGTAGTAGGTACATGGAGCAGGAGGAGCAAAACATCGATTACGCGAAGCCCGTACGCCCTCCGCGGGCGCTTTTTAGCCGCGTTATGAGTCGCATCAAAACGGAAAAGCAGCTGGCCGCAGCGTGGCGGCGGGCAGTGTATCTCTCGATCGCACTCGGGGCTTCCGCCGCCGCATTCACTTCGGCGATTATAGTGCTCCAGGGAGCGCTTTTCGGCTCGGAGCTCGTACGCGTCCTTTCGCTTGTTTTCTCCGACCCCGCGACGATACTCGTGGACTGGCAGGATTTTTCGATGTTCTTCCTCGAATCACTGCCCGTCATGTCCATCGTTCTTTTCCTTGCAGCACTTTTCGCGCTGCTCGCGTCGCTCAAATATATGGCGAAAAATATCGCGATCGTCCGCAGCTGGCAAATAGTAAATAGTAAATAGTAATTACAGACGAACTCCGGTGAACATCAATCATTTTCTCCAATCGAAACCGTTCAGGCGGGCGATTGTCGTCGTGGGGTCGCTGGTGGTCATTTTTCTCGCTTTCGCCGCGGGCGTGTTCGTGGGATATTCGAAGGCGAGATTTTCGTATGCATCGGGTGACAGTTATGCGCGGATCTTCATCGGCAGCGGCCCGCCCGGGATGTTCGGTATGATGCCCGGCATGTCGCTCGACGCGCCGCAGTTCTTTTCCGCTCACGGGACGTCCGGATCGGTGCTGAGCATCGATGCCGGGAGTGGGATGATCGTCCTCGGCAGTCCCGACAATACCGAAAAGATCATATATATTTCTTCCTCGACCGTGGTGCGTAAGGACCGTATTGCGATCGGGGTGAGCGATATCAAGGAAGGAGATTCGGTGCTCGTGATCGGCGACCCGAACGATCAGGGCCAGATCGAAGCGCGGCTCGTGCGAGTGCTCGATAATTAAAAAAAGGAAGATACGAACGGGATTTATCAAAATAAAAACCAATGAAAAAATTTTTCAAAAAGAAATGGGTGATCGCGATCATCGCCATCGCCGTGTTGCTCGTCGGCGCCCAATTTTTCGGCGGCCAGAGACAGCCGGTTCCCGTTGCAAGCGGTTCAGGTTCGCAGTAGAACTCATGAGTTCTTTCGTTTCCGCGGATAGAGCATGTTCGGAAACCCCTTTTCCTGCTGCAACTTCATATTTTCGGCTGCAAAGCATGAAATTCTCCTAGGAGTAGCCGCTGGCTACACCGTCGTCAAATTTCATGCTTCTCGCTCGAAAATCTGAAGTTTCGCGACGGAAAGGGGTTTCCGGACATGCTCTAGATAAAAACGGCTGCTTCGCGACGAAGCAGCCGTTTTGAACGCTAACCGTATTTTTTCTTGTACCAGAGGATCGAAAGGGTGATCGGAAGCGTGAGGATGTTCGCAAGCATAACCGATAGCGATCCGATCACGATGCCGTAGACGAGCCAGCAGAAAATACCCGCGCTTACGCACGCGTATTGCCCGAAGGAAACTCCGATTGCGGGCGCGGGTTTCATCTTCCAGACTTTCATGAACCCCGGAACGTAAGCGCTGGTCGTGAGCGCTGCCGCGACAAACCCGAGCGCTTCTTTCCACGAGAGGTGCATAGTTCCTCCATTCCGGGCGATCAGCTTTCGAAAACATATCATGGAATCTCCTGAAGATCAATCATTTTTCGCGGCTTTACGGAGCGTTCCGCAGGCGCATGCTTTTTCTACAGCGCAGGTTTTCCGTTCCCGAGGGCGTCGCGCAGGCGCGAAGAGCGCCGAGCGCGAGGCGCGTTCCAGTGGGAACGACGCCGTCCCTCGGGAATGGAAAACCGGAGCCCTTGACAGGGTATTTGTCCTCGTATACACTGGATGCAAGATTCCAAAGACAGCAGGCGGCCCGAAAAGGGCGTAAGGCCAGCCGAGGAATAATCACTTTTTGATTATTTTCGGCCCGAGCGGCCGTTTTTTTATTAAAATCATGAAAACAAAAGCGCAAAAACAGGAGGAATTAAAGAAGGGAAAAGAGCTTCTCGCGAAGTCGCAGGTTTTGGTCTTCACCGACTTCACGAGCCTGCCGACGCGGAACCTTCGCGAACTTAGGAAGCAGCTCAAAACCGTGAACGCGAATTTCCTCGTGATCAAAAAGCGCCTCCTAAACCTCCTGCTCAAAGAAAAGGGGATCGATTTCGACGTGAAGCAATTCAAGCTTTCCGTGGGCACGGTGTTTTCGGAAGGCGATGCCGAGAAGGTTAGCGGTCCGGTGTACAAGCTTTTCGCTTCGATCGAAGTTCCCGAAGGCAGTGCGAAAGACGTGTGGGTGAAGCACATTCTCGGCGGGTACGACATCAAGAACAAGAAATTCATCGAACCCGCGGAGATCGTCTTCATCGGCAAGCTGCCGCCGCGCGAAGTCCTGCTTGGCCAGCTCCTCGGCATGCTTTCCGCCCCTATCCGCTCTTTCCTCTACGTGTTGGATCAAAAGTCGAAAAAAACAAACTAACAAAACCATGTCGGATAAACACCAGGATCTGATTTCAAAAATCGAAGCGCTCACGGTCGTCGAACTCGCCGACCTCGTGAAAACGCTCGAAGAAAAATTCGGCATCTCGGCCGCCGCGATGGCCGCGCCCGGAGCCGGTGCCGCCCCCGCTGAAGAGAAAGATACGTTCAATGTCGTTCTCAAAGCCGCAGGCGCGAAGAAGCTCGAAGTGATCAAGGCGGTCCGCGAAGTGACGGTGCTCGGCCTGAAAGAAGCCAAGGATCTCGTCGAAGGCGCGCCGAAGACGGTAAAAGAAGGCGTGAAGAAGGAAGAAGCCGCGGAAATGAAGAAGAAGCTTGAAGCCGCGGGCGCGACGGTGTCCGTCGAATAGGCGGCGCATTAATGTCGTCCTCCGCGAAGGCGGAGGATCCACGCTTCGGAAAAATAAATCAAAACGGCGATGACGTTGAACTCATCGCCGTTTTGATTTATAGTGGAATACGATAAGGGCACTTAGCTTCCTCCTTTGTTAAAGCTACGAAGGACAAGCAGTGGTAGAGCGTTCCATTCACATCGGAAAGGTCGTAGCTCTCGTGGCTCTTGGAGCGAAGCGACTTAGAGCCACGTAGTCCCGAGCAAAGCGAGGGAGTCCGATCCGCTTGAAAATTTTTGTGGGCCCATAGCTCAGTGGTAGAGCGTTCCGTTCACATCGGAAAGGCCATAGGTTCGATCCCTATTGGGCCCACAAAAATTTTTTAAATAAATTTTCACCTCTGCCGGACACACGAAATATGAAGAAAAATAATGTAGTGCTGATCGGCGGCGGGGTTGGCTCATCCACCTTCACGAAGGCGCTCAAAGACCTGCCCGTCAATTTGACGACGATCGTGAGCGCGTTCGACGACGGGGGATCGACGGGGGCCGTGCGGCGGGATTACGGCGGGATCGCCTTGGGCGACTTCCGGCAGTGCGTTGCGGCGAGCCTCGATCTTGACGGCACGCTCCTCGGGTCTTTGAATTATCGCTTCGGCCGCGGAAATTTGTTCGGCGTGAATGTCGGGAATCTTCTCTTGCGGTCGTTTCTCGACCAGCACGAAACGGAACGCGAAGGCGTCGCCGAATTGCACCGTTTGCTCGGCCTCAAAAACAAGGTAATCCCCGTTTCGTACGATTTCGCGAAACTTTGCGCGAAGCTTTCGAACGGTCGCGTTTTGGGCGACCAACAGCAGATCGCGGATCATCTGAGCTTCGCCGAGGCGTCGATCAAAAAATTGTATCTCGATCCCGGCGCGAAGCTGAATCCCGATGCGCGCGAAGCCATGCTTCGCGCGGACTATCTGATCTTCGCGCCCGGGCATTTTTTCACGAGCGTCCTGCCGCACCTTTATGTAAAAGGGTTCGCCGCCGCGTGGAAAAGGAGCAAAGCGAAAAAAATATGGTTCGTGAACCTGCTTGCGCACCGCGGGCAGGACAGTTTCTACGCGCTCAAAGATTATCTCGGCTGGTTCGAACACGAGCTCGGCCGGAAACCGTTCGATCTCGTCGTTGTGAACGAAGCGATCGCGGACAAAGTGCTCGACATGGTGAAAGACCGGTTCGAGGAGACGAAGATCACGGAAGAAGACCTCGCGTATCTCGGCTCGCGGGGCGTTACGGCGGTCACGGCGGACGTCGTCTCGTTCCGTCTCCGACCGCAGCAGCAGAACGACACGATTATGCGGGCGCCCTTGCGCCACGACCCGGAAAAGATCAAGAGATTTTTTGGAAAACGAGTTTTGGCGAATAAAAAACGATCTCATTGATGTCGTCCTCGCAAAGGCGAGGATCCACGCTTCCGGATGTTTCGTTGAAAGCATGGACCCCCCGCCTCCGCGGGGGCGACGTACTGCCGAAATGCCACGCCATTACATGAAAACCATCCTGATCGATCTCGACCACACCCTTATCGACACCGCCGCGTTTAAGCGGCACCGTATGGCGATCCTGCGGCGTTTCGGCGTGAGCCGCAGGCAATTTGAAGAAGCGCACCGGAACATCATTCGTGGTATGGCGGTGTTCCATCCGGATGCGTTTTTGGACTATGTGTTTCCGGATCCCAAAATCCGGAGGAAGGTGCTCGGGGAATATCAAAAGCTTTTCGGCCGGAAAAAGGGATACAATTATCCCGGCGCGCGCGCGTTCGTACAAAAACTTGCGCGCAAGCACCGGCTGATCCTCCTGAGTTACGGTCATAAGCAATTTCAGCTCAGAAAATTCATTCAGGCCGGATTCGGCCGATTTTTTAAATATGTTCTTATTACGGGAAACCTCCATAAGAAAGAAGATCTTGCGGCGTTTCGCAAGAAATATGGCCCGCATCTTATCATGCTCGATGATTCGCCGCACGTAATCGCCGCCGCCCGCGCGCTCGGCGTGAAAGCCGTCAAAATAAAAAAAGGAAAAAAGAATACGGCTTATTATGCCGCGCTTGCCAGGCGCATCGAAAGGCTTTCCGAGCGGTGATCCGTCCGTGCATTTCGAAGCATCGTGCAGGACAAAAATGCCGTTCGCGTAAAAAATCTTTTCGGTCAGTGCAGGCGCGTTCACTGCGCTCGGGTCGATTATCTCGATCGCGCTAAAATACCGCAACCTCGCGGTATTTTTGAGGTGGGTTTTGCGGTTAAGGATCGGTATGACCCAATCTTAAGTGGGGAATTAGCGGTTATTACGATCCAATCCACCCCTGTGCATATCCGGGCGGCTATTCGGCGTTTTTGGCCAATAAAACAAAGGCTATTTCGTCTTTATAAGGCGAAATAGCCTTTGCTTTGACTGTACAGGGAAGTGGTGTACTATTAAATAGAAGTGGTGAACTGTGGATAACTATGGGGATAACTGCCACTTTCTGTGCATATCTTTAAAAAAGCTCAATAACTCGTTAGCGCAGGAAATCATGCAATAACTTTCCTGCGTCTAGCTCTTTAGCAAATACATCTGCTAACGAGCTAACGAGCTAACGAGCTAACGAGCTAACGAGCTAACGAGCTATATGTTACTAGGCGAACACCAACACAATCTGGACGTAAAAGGTCGGGTGGCGATTCCGGCGAAATTCAAGGACGCGCTCGCGGCCGGCGCTATTATCACGCGGGGACTCGATGACTGTCTTTTCGTATTCGCGAGCAAGGAATGGGAAGCACTTGCGGCGAAGCTCGTCGCGTTGCCGCTCGCGCAGGCGAACTCGCGCGCGTTCACGCGGCTTATGCTCGGCGCCGCCATGGACGTTTCACTCGACAACCAGGGGCGTATTCTTATTCCGGATTATCTCAGAAAATATGCCGGTCTCAAGAAACAGGTCGTGATCGCCGGCCTTATGAGCCGCATCGAGATCTGGGATTTCGAAAAGTGGGAAGCGTACAAGAAAAAAACCGAAACCGCTTCCGACGAGATAGCGGAAAAATTAGGCGAACTAGGAATTTAAGCTCCATAGTTCTTAAGCGCCGAATTGCATAATAACGGCAATTCGTCTGCCAAGCTCTTAAGCCATATCCAACAAAACGGATTGACTTACGAGCCTAGAGCTTACGAGCCTAGAGCTAACGAGTTAATGCATACCCCAGTTCTTTTAAATGAAGTATTGCAGTTTCTGGGTCCCAAACCGGGCGAATTCATGATCGACGGCACGATGGATGGCGGCGGACACGCCGCGGCAATCCTCGACCGCGTGGGGCCGCAAGGCAAAGTGCTCGGCATCGACTGGGATCGCGGAATGGTCGAACGGGCGGGCGTGCGTTTCGCGGAAAAAAAGAATATGCGCTGCGTTGCCGGCAATTATGCCGACCTGCCGCAGATTCTTGAAAGCGCGAAATTGCCGAAAGCCGACGGGTTGCTCCTCGATCTCGGATTTTCTTCCGAACAGCTCGAATCGTCGGGCAGGGGATTCAGCTTTCTCCGCGACGAGCCGATGCTCATGACCTATGATCCGGCCATGCCGCCGGTAAAACAGCTTCTCCGCGAACTAAGCGAGCCCGATCTTGCGAAGATCATTTTCGAATTCGGCGGCGAGCGGTTTTCGCGGCGGATCGCGAAAGCGGTGAAAGAGCGCGGCCGGAAGCGCGCAATCGAAACCTCGGGAGAGCTTGCGGAGATCGTCCGCGGCGCGCTGCCGAAAGGGTACGAGCGCGGTCGCATCGACCCCGCGACGCGCACTTTTCAGGCATTGCGCATCTACGCGAACCGCGAACTTGAAAATCTGGAACGCGCTCTCGCAAATCTTCCGAAGGTGCTCGCGCCGGGAGGCAGGGCGGTCGTGATCAGTTTTCATTCGCTCGAAGATAAGATCGTAAAAATCGGTTTCAAAATCATGGAGAAAGAGGGAACGATCCGCATTATTACCAAAAAACCGGCAGTCGCTTCGCGGGAAGAAATGATGTCGAATCCCCGAAGCCGATCGGCAAAACTAAGAACAGCCATCATTTCATGAATAAAAAGATCATTACGTTTTTAAACATCATGGACGTTTTCTCGTGGGTGCTCTTCGCGGCCTTATTCGCCACGCTTATTTCGTATTGCATCAAGGCATTCCTTCTCTGGTAAACGCTTTAATGACATTTATCCAACCGAACAAACGCCATAGTGCCGTGAATAAGATCCTTGCCCTGCTCGTGATTCTTTTCGTCGCGGGCGTTTTTTGGCTGGTCGCTCTCTATAATGCATCGGTGAATCTCGATCACGGCATCGCCGACATGAAGACCGAATTGCAGTCCGTACAGGCGCAAAACGCCGCGCTGCAGCAACGGATGTTCGGCGTGACGAGCTCGGACAATTTGCAGCATCTTGCCGCCCGAGATAATCTTATTGAGGATAATAATCCCGAATATTTCGAAATTCACTCACAATGGTCTTACGCTTCGGAGTTCTGATCGGCTGCATCGTCCTCGCATTTTCTTTCGTCGTTTTTCACCTCTATCAAGTGCAGTTGGTGAAAGGCGGTTATTACGAAGCGCGCGCCGCATCGCAATATCTCGCTTCTTCCGCCGTGACCGCGAACCGCGGCCTTATTTATTTCACGGATAAAAACGGGAACGTATTGCCGGCGGCAATCAACCGGGATTTTCCGGTGATCTATGCCGTGCCGTCCGCGATCGAGGACGCATCGGAGGCGGCGAACACGCTTGCGCCCATCCTCGGCATGCCGGTCGGCGATCTTAAGACTCAATTTTCAAAAAAAACAAGCGCATACGACTTGCTCGTGCGCAGAGCGGACCCGTCGCTCGCCGCGGAGATCGAAAATTTGAACATGAAAGGAATCTATGTGGATTCGGAGCCGGGCCGTTTCTACCCGCTCGGCACGATCGCGTCGCAGGTCATCGGCTTTACCGGGCCCTCGGCGGACAGTTTTGGCGAAACGGGCCACTACGGCGTCGAGGAGTTTTATAACGGCGCGCTTTCGGGCATTTCCGCGACGGAAACGGATGTTACGGCGCTTGCGCTTGCCTCGGATGGAAATCTTGCGCTTACGATTGACCCGAATATCCAGACCGAAGCGGAAAAGATTCTCGCCGATCTCATCAAGGCGAGCGGCGCCACGGGCGGCAGCGTGATCGTGGAAGATCCGCAGACCGGAAAGGTTCTTGCCATGGGTGCGAGCCCCGATTTCGATCCGAACGAATACGCGTCGTCGTCATTTTCCGATTTTTTGAATTCGAACGTCCAGTCGGTGTACGAACCCGGCTCTATTTTCAAAGTGCTTACCATGGCGGCGGGGATCGATGCCGGGAAGATCACGCCGAACACGACGTACGACGACAAAGGATACGTGGATGTGAACCGCGCGCACATTACGAACTACGATCTCACGACGCACGGTCCTTACGGGTCGGGCACGACGATGACGCAGGTTATCGAGCATTCCATCAACAGCGGCGCCATTTTCGCCGAAAACCAGATCGGCAACGCCATTTTCACGAGTTATATGAAAAAATTCCGGCTTGACCAAAAAACCGGCATCGACCTTCCGGGCGAGGTTGCGGGCAATCTGAGTCAGCTGAATCCGAAGTCGCCGCAAGTGGATTTCGACACTGTGGCGTATGGGCAGGGGGTCGCAGTGACTCCCGTCGAGCTTGTGAGCGCCGTCGGCGCCATCGCGAACGGCGGCACCATAATGCGACCGTACGTGGATGCGGCGCTCGCGCCCCAAGCCATGGGACGCGTGATCAGCGCGAGCAC
>DATLTV010000005.1:0-5754 GCA_035533375.1 Minisyncoccota bacterium | reverse complement strand
AAAAAGCGTCCGCAAAAAAAAAGAAGGTCGTCGCCGTCTCCGGCGGCTTTGATCCGATTCACGTAGGCCACGTGCGCATGTTTAAACGAGCCAAAGCGCTCGGCGACGAGCTCGTCGTCATTTTGAACAACGATAACTGGCTTAAGGCAAAAAAAGGATTTGCCTTCATGCCGCAGGAAGAACGCAAGGAATTGATCGAGGCGCTTGATTCGGTGGATCGCGTGGTGATCACGGGCCACCCGGAACAGCCGGCGGACATGAGCGTCTGCGTGGAACTTCGTTTGATCAAGCCCGATATTTTCGCGAACGGCGGCGACCGCCATCAGGGCAATGTCCCCGAAGTCGCGGTGTGCGAGGAGATCGGTTGTACGATGATCGACAATATCGGCGCCGGCGGAAAAGTGCAGTCGAGTTCCTGGCTTCTCGGTAATTTCAAGAAGATGCTCGATAAAGGGAAGTGATCGCCGACATTTTTGTAGGGCGAGTGAGGGACGTTGATTTGTCATTCCGGAATCCCGCAGTAACGGGAGGAACGGGACGCGCCTTTTTTTGTCATCCCGGAAAATCGCCGCGGCGATTTGTCCGGGATCCATACTTTTTAAAATCATTCCAATAAGTGTGGTTCCCGGACATCCCGCTGCGGCGGGATTCCGGGATGACAGGGGGAGTGGCGGAAAGACACCAAAGTGCCGAGGTGGCGCCTCCGTTATCCCGGATCCGCCTTTGGCGGAATCCGGGATCCATATATTTTTTAAATCATTTCAATAAGTATGGTCCTCGGACAAGCTTGTTCCGTACAGCGATACGGGATCGCCCGGCGATTTTCCGGGATGACGGCTGTAGTTGGCGGGTTACAGCGCCTCGATCGTCCTGCTCACTCCTTCTTCGAATTCCACCTTCGGCGTCCAACCGAGGATTTTTTTCGCTTTCGATGCGTCGAGCGCTATCCGATATACCTCGCCTTTCCGGTACGGGGCGTAGATCGGCTTTCCCGAAAATCCCGTTGCGCGGGCGACCTCGTCGAAGATCATCCGATCGGTCGTGACCTTTCCCCAGCCGATGTTTACGGTCTCGTTTTTGCCGCGCCGGAGCGCGATCAGGTTCGCCCGGGCGATATCGCCCACGTAGGTGTAATCGCGCGCTTTCGTGCCATCGCCGAAAATAATGGGCCGCTTGCCGCTCTTCAAAAGACCGCCAAAGATCGCGATCACGCCCGCTTCGCCTTTCGGATTTTGCCGCGGGCCGTAGACGTTCGGATAACGGAAGATGAAATAATCGAAGCCAAAATGGCGCGCGTAGAATTTGATGACCTCTTCATCCAAAAACTTTGAAAGACCGTAGGGCGAGAGCGGTACGGGCGGCGTCGATTCGCCCGCCGGAATTTTCTTCGGCTCGCCGTAGATCGCGCCGCCGGTCGAGGAGAAGATGAATTTTTTATGCGCGCCAGTCCCATACTTGCCGAACGCAAGCAGGACATTCGTCGTTCCCAGTACGTTCACCTCGAGCGTGGGAATCGGATTTTTGAGCGATTTCACGACTTCCGCGATCGCGGCGTGGTGGTTCACGATCTCCGGTTTCTCGCGCGCAAAAATTTTTTCCATGAGCGCAAGGTCGCGGATGTCGGCTTTGTAAAATTTCGCTTTCGGGTGGACGTTCCTGCGGAATCCCGTCGCGAGATTGTCGATCACAACCACGCGATGGCCGGCTTTGATATAGGCGTCTACGACGTGCGATGCAATGAATCCAGCGCCGCCGGTGACGATGATTTTCATATGTTTAGTTGGAAGCGTGGATCCCGGACAAATCGCTGCGGCGATTTTCCGGGATGACATGCGGATGGCGCAATGCCATCGCCATCCGCATGTCATTTTTGATTCACGAAAAACGATTTGATTGTTTTGAGCACAATCGCGATATCGAGGATGATGGATCGGTTCTTTACGTAATAAATATCATATTCGAGCTTTTCCCGCGAATCTTCGACGGTCGCTCCGTAACGGAAATTGATCTGGGCCCAGCCGGTCACGCCGGGTTTCACGAGGTGGCGGATTTCGAAATAAGGCACCTTTTCCTTGATAACGGCAACGAGTTCGGGCCGCTCCGGGCGCGGCCCCACGAAGGACATCTGGCCCTTCAGGATGTTCGCGAGTTGGAGCAGTTCGTCGAGATGCGTGAGGACGAGGAAGCGGCCGACGGAGGTGAGGCGGGGGTCTTTCGTGCCGCTCGCTTTCCATTGCGCGCCGTATTTTTCGGCATCCGCGCGCATGCTGCGGAATTTGTACAGCGTGAATTTTTTATTGTAGCGGCCGGTGCGCACCTGCTTGAACACCACGGGACCGCGCGAGGTGAGTTTTACGAAGATCGCGATGAGCGCGAGGATCGGTGAAAGGACGATAAGGAGGGCGAGCGAGAAGAGGAATTCGCCGGCGCGCTTCAGATCGTCGTAGAACCGGTGATGGTCGATCACGTTTTCGAGGAACCAGCTTTCCTCGAGGCCCACTACCGGTATTTTCCGCATGACGGCCTCGTAGAAATCGACGGTATCGCGCACCTCGATTCCGCTGCCCAGAAAGTCGTAAAGCGTTTTATTGAGCTTCGTGTCGTATTTGAGTTCGCGCGGGACTACGACAAGATTCGCGCGCGAGGCCTGCACCGCTTCCTCGAGGCGGCGCGGATCGGCATGGATATCCGCTTCCGCGAGCGTTGCGGCGATCGCGTAGCCGAGCTGCGGATTTTGATCGATCGTCCGCCGCGCTTCTTCCGCCGCGGCGTTCGCGCCTACGAGAAGGACGCGGTTTGCCGCCTCGCTTCCGGCGAGCGTCCGGTTGAAGATTCTCCGCCAGTAGGTTTCGATCGCGGCGAAGATCACGATGAAAATAAACAAGTTTGTTTTCGGCGTGATGCCGAATATCGGAATAAGATAGAAGAAAAGAACCGCGATGACCGCATTCACCGCGAGCGAAAGCCAGAGGATTTTCAGAAAATCAAGATTATTGCGCAAACGGCGGAGATCATAGAGCCCCGCGACGTAAAAAATGGCAATCCAGGGAACGAAAACGATCGTGAACGGGAGAACGTGCAAATTGACAAAACTCGCATAGAACGCGCCGCCGTAGCGCACGAGGAGCATGGCGAAAAGCGCGAGATAGAGCGCTACGATATCTCCGAGCGCGAGAAAGAATATCTTTTGTGCGTGTTTGATTTCCATGTGGCTTAGGGCGATGTCGGCTTTATCTGATCGATGATTTTCTGTTTCAACGAGTCGAAGGAATTATCGGCTTTCTGCGTTTCCGTTTTGATCTTTTGCACCGTGGTCGCGCTGATGACGCCGGATTCGATGAGTATATACCCCCCGTATGCCAAACCCGCAAGAAGAACGAGGAGGATAAGAATAAAGACCGAAGCCACCGTGACCTCACGGAGCTTGTTCTCCGGCGCGTAATCGAGCTTGCCCTTGTTCTGCTCCGGCCGCACCTTGATCGATCGTGTCGTGAACGGCCGGTTGAAATAGATAATCCAGAGATAATTGACGCCATAACGCAGCCCCATAGTGAACATGCCCTCCTGCGCGAGCCGGCGGCCCGACGAGTAGATGGGAAAGCCGAAGGTGAACCGCACGCGGCCGATTTTCACGAGCCGCCGCGCGAGGTCGGCGTCGTCGCCGTAGAAGGTGAGCGCGGTATTGTAACCGCCGATGCGGTCGAGCGCCGATTTCCGCACGACATAATTTCCTCCCTGCACGACGGCGGCGCGGCGGAAGATGAAACGGTTCGTGAGATAGGCGAGAAAAGCGAAGACATAAAACGCCTTCACGAGTATGCTGGTCTGCCGCGGAAGATCGTAATAGATGAAAGGGCCGGAGAGGCAGATGAGTTTCGGATTTTTTTCGAACGTGCGGAGCGCGTTTTCCACCCAGCCGGGCGTAAGCATCGTGTCCGCGTCCACGTTCGCGATGAGATCGGCCTTCGCCGCAAGATAGCCGGCCTGCCGCGCGCTGTTTGCGCCGGGCTTCCGTTCCTCGACGAGCCTTACCTTCGGGTAGCCGAGCGCGACTTCGCGCGTGCGGTCGGTCGAATTATTGTCGACGACAATCACCTCGATTTCTGGATCGTTCCCTATGCTTTTAAAAATGGAATCCAGGCACTTTCCGAGATACCGTTCTTCGTTGTGCGCCGGGATGACGAAGCTTAATTTCATAGCTCGTTGGCTCGTTGGCTCGTTGGCTCGTTCGTAATGCATCTACTAAACGAGCTAGACGTTCGAAATCCATTGTTTTGATTTCGAGCGCTAACGAGCTAAAGAGCTTTATTATGTTAGCTTTTTATGGCGTTTTCGTAAATCACCGCACTATCAATTGTCGATTTCTGCGGACCTCGTTATTTTGCCGAAACCAATCTCAAGTTTATATCTCAAAACGTATATCTCAAATCTCAGATCTCACCACCGGCTCCGCTACCCCGAAGTTTTGAGATATGAGATATGAAATATGAGTTTTTGAGACGGGTTCTATTTTTCCGTTTTATGTTTACGTTCCTCGATCACGCGATGGTAAATCCGCTCCCATTCGTCCACGATCGTTTTGATTGAAAATGCTTCCGCGGATTTCCTCGCGTTCTCGCCGAGCGCGGCTCTCGCGCTCTCGTGCGTGAGCAGGTAGATCATCTTTTCCGCGAACGCGCGCACATTTCCCGGTTCCACGAGAAATCCGTTCGCCGCCGAAACGTATTCGGGGAGCGCCCGCGCGTTTGCGGCGATGACCGGAATTCCCGAAGCCATTGCCTGCATCGTGACCATGCTCTGCGTTTCCACGGTCGATGCGATCGCGAATGCTTTGCTCGCGTTGTACGCTTCCGCGAGCGCGGGTTTTTCCAAAAATCCGAGGAATTTTACGGCGCGCTCGACGCCCTGCGACGCCGCGAGCCGCCGCAGATCATCCGTCGAAGGGCCGGTTCCGGCGAGCGCGAGCTCCACCGCCGGTATTCCTTTTTTCACGATCGCGAGCGCGCGGATGAGGACGTCGATATTTTTTTCGGCGGAGAGATGGCTCGCGAAAATGATCGTCGATTCGGAAAGGCCGAATCTCTGCCGGAACGTGTCCGCGTTCGGCAGCGGGCGGAACGTTTTCACGTCGATCGGATTCGAGAGCGGCCGCGACGGCGCCGTAAACCCCGCTTCGCGCATTTCATTGAGCAGGGATTGCGACGGCGCCGTTACGAATTCGCAATGGTTGTAGTACCAGTTGAGGAATTTGAGCATCATATGGGCGACGAACTCCCGCGGCGGGGGATAGAATTGCGTGTATCCTTTCACAGCCGAATGATTCGTGCCGACGAGGGGTACGTGGAGCTTGCGCGAAGCGATGAGCGCCTCGATGCCCGCGCCCGAAAAAAGGTGCGTGTGGATGATATCCGGCCCGAATGCCCTCGCGGCATGCCAGTGCCACGGGGTCGGCACGACCGTGCGCCCCTGGCCGGAGGGCGTCTTTGTCGCGAACGCCGGGAATCTTGTGATCAGGGTCCGTTCTCCGAGCGCGCCGTCGGTGTCAGGGACGCCGACTTTCTCGTAGTCGCGCTTCGAATAGCGGGGAACGAAAAAATGGACGGCGTGCCCGCGGCGTGCGAGTTCACTGCCGAGTGTCGCCACCGAATCACTGATGCCCGAGAGTTCGGGATAAAATTGGTCGGAATAAATCGCGATTTTCATGGCAGAGTTCGGATCGATTGCTTACTGTCGTTCAGCTATCTTTTCCGCAAA
>DATLTV010000004.1:0-11741 GCA_035533375.1 Minisyncoccota bacterium | reverse complement strand
GAGCCCAAGGAAGAACGCTACTACATTCCTTCGGATGATGCTTATCTCGTTGGTTCTGCCGAGCATACGCTCGGGCCGCTGCACATGGACGAAACAATCCCCGAGGAAAATTTGCCGCTTCGCTATGTCGGTTTCTCGACTGCATTCCGCCGCGAAGCCGGTTCGTACGGGAAGGACACCAAGGGGATTTTGCGCGTGCACCAGTTCGACAAAATCGAGATCGAGAGTTTCACGCTGCCGGAGTATGCGGTGACCGAGCAGGATTTTATCGTGGCCATTCAGGAAAATATGATGTGGGAATTGGAGCTTCCGTATCAGGTCGTGCAGATTTGCACGGGCGACATGGGTGGTCCCGACGCGCGGCAGATCGATATCGAGACCTGGATACCGAGCCAGGGAAAATATCGCGAGACGCATACCTCCGACTATATGGGCGACTACCAGGCGCGCCGGCTGAATACGAAAGTGAAGCGCAAGAGCGGAAAAACGGAATTCGTCCACATGAACGACGCGACCGCGTTCGCAATCGGCCGCACGCTCATCGCCATCATGGAAAACTACCAGACGAAGGACGGGAAGATCGAGGTGCCTAAAGTGCTGCAGAAATATTTAGGGAAGAAGGTAATCGGATAAACCTGTCATTCCGGGCTCCGCCAGATGGCGGAGCGGGGAACTTCGCCGAGGATCCTTCGCTTCCGCTCAGGATGACCAATAACACGAAACAACAACTGAATGGATTGCGTACCTGGATTGAGATTGATTCCCGCGCGGCGCGGAGGAATTACGATACATTTCGGAAGCTCATCGGCAGAAAAACGAAACTGTGGTCCGTGGTGAAATCGAACGCTTATGGCCACGGGCTCATGGTATTTTCGAAGCTCGTACAGGAATTCGGCGTGGATGGCTTTTGCGTGGATTCGCTCGTCGAGGGCTTGCGGTTGCGGAAGGAAGGGATTCGGAAACCGATCCTCGTCCTCGGGCCGACGCTGCCCGCGCTCTATAAAGAGGCGGCGAAGCGCAAGATTACGATCACCATCTCTAATTTTGACGCGCTCAAAGCGCTCGCCCGGGAAAAACAAATTCCCGATTTTCATATCAAAATCGATACAGGGATGCATCGGCAGGGGTTCTATCTTGACGGGCTCCCGAAGGCCATCAAGGAAATTTCCAGATCCAAATTTCTCATTTCTAAACTGAAAGGCATCTATACGCACTTTGCCTCGGCGAAAGACGTGAACTATCCGACCTATACGGAAAAGCAGTTTGCCGAGTTCGAACGAGCGGCTGCGCTTTTCAAAAAAGCTGGTTTTACGAATCTCGTGAAACATGCCGCGGCGACGGGTGGAGCACTCGTGAATCCGAAGTATCACCTGGACGCGGTACGGATCGGGATCGGGCTCTACGGACTTTGGCCGTCAAAAGAACTCGAGGTGCAGCTCGGCGGGGAGCTCACATTGCACCCGGTGCTTTCCTGGCGCGCGGTTGTGTGCGAAGTGAAGAAAATAAAAACGGGGGATTATATCGGCTACGATCTTTCCGAGCGGGCGCCAAAGGATATGCAGATGGCGATCGTGCCGGTCGGTTACTGGCACGGGTTTCCGCGCGCGCTTTCTTCGGGCGCCGGCACCATGACCGTCCGAGGAAAACGGGCACGGGTGCTCGGAAAGGTTTCCATGGATCTTACGGCGATTGCAACGGTGGGCGGAGTATGCGCCGCGGGCGATACGGCGACCCTCGTCGGCAAAGACGGCAGCGAGGAGATTTCCGCGGCGGAGGCTGCGGCAAGGGCGGGAACGATCCACTATGAATTTTTGACGCGGTTGAACCCCCTCATCGAAAGAATCCTGCGGTAAATGAAGAAAGAGCGCAGCGACATCGATCTCACGGAAATGCACGAACGGCGGAAGCGGCGGAAGCGTTTTACGGTCGTTTTGCTCGCGGCGCTCGGCATCTACGTACTCCTGCTCGCCACGGCGTTGATCGTGCTGAAATCGCCCGTGTTCCGTGTGCAATCCGTTTCCGTTGTGGGGAACGCGGCGATCGCCTCGGGGAGCATCCTTGATGTTGTCCGTTCGGACGCGCTCCAGGGCCCATGGCGCCCGGTGAAAGCGATGCTTGGATTTCAAAATATGCTTATATGGCCGCACGCGCTCAAGACGTCGAGCCTCGCTTTGATCCCGGGTGTCGCGCGGGTGACACTCGCGAAGGATTATTCCGCGCGGAGCATTGTTGTGAATGTCACCGAACGCAGTCCGTACGGCATCTGGTGCTTCGCGCCTGCGCCGCCCGGCGGACAGAATGCCACGAGCACCGGCTTGCCGGGGTCCGCACCGTGCTGGTGGTTCGATGACGGCGGCATTCTCTTCGCACATGCCGCCGGGGCGTCGAATAACGTGTTTACGACCGTATATGATTATTCGCAGCCGGGCGGCAGCTTGCGATCGGCGATGCTTCCCGCCGAATTTATTCCGAACGCATTCTCGATCTTCCGCGTGCTCCGGTCGAGCGGGCTCGTGATCGACGAGATCGCGCTCCGCGATCTCGCGCTCGAGGAATTGGAGGCGGATGTGCACAACGGACCGAAATTGTATTTTAGCCTGCGCTTTCCCGCTGACGACGATCTTGCGGCCATCCAGTCGCTTGCCGCAAAGACGGGTTTTTCGAAGATCGGCTACATTGACCTTACCGTGCGTGACAGAGTGTATTACAAGTGACGGAATTTATTGCGCGATAATCGCTTGTGGATCCCTCGCGCGGCATGTATCATGATTTCATGAGCGAACGCATACCGCGTACCGACCCGCACGAAGAGTCAGAGAAATTGCGGAAAGCGATCCGCGAAGGAATTTCTATCCTGAAACAGCCGGATCACGATGAATTTTTCGCGAGCCATCCGGAAGCGCTCCAAAAACTGAAGGAGATCGAAGAAAAATTCTCCCGCGCCGATCACGATACCGAAAAATTGCATGCGGATCTGACGGATCTTCTGCGCCTCGTCGAGGATGTGGACAGCGGATGATCGAGCGGAAAGACATTGTCTTTCCGTGAGTGCAAACGGCAACACCCCCGCTTTGGCGAGGGTGTTTTTTATGCCGGACTCCTTACTTGTTCGGATTCAAAAATCCAAAACACAAACAAGATGCACTGCTCGGTATTATCAAGTTATTGGGATAAGAAGTACGCACGGAAGTGGACCTGCTTGTCGGCAGGCAGGCGATCTTCGAACGATGCGTGCCGCCGACGTTGATAGTTAATATTTTATATGCTACTATGTCGGCGGTTCACTGGGAGGTAAATAAATGGATACGGGGAATAAAAGTCGTGATCCGATGGATGATGCGGTTCTGCGGCTCATCAAGGAAGAAGAATTGAATCAGCGGGAACCAAACAAGTTTCAGCGTGGATGGAATCGACTGCCCCTTCCCATCAAGGCAAAAGTAGTTATCGTCGACCAAGGCAGTCCTGCGGTAGGGCTTTCGGCAATACAGCTTAATGCGCTTGGGGTTGGAAACGGTATCGTCCGGCGTCGCTATGGCGACAGACAATGCGAGGCAAAGACATGGAATGCCTTCGGCGGTAATTCACTCAACGATTATGAGGGCATTCGCATCACCGATACCGTGGCGAAAAAACTAAATTGTAGCGAAGGTGATGAAATCGAATTCATTGAGGTCATTGCCCGCAACTTCCCGATTCGCGTCGACTAACGAGTTTTCTGACAATGAGACCGCTCGGTTCGCCCAGCGGTCTTTTTTATTTTGCGCACCGGTGAAGATTTGAACACTTAAATTTTTTGAAAGTATGGATCCTGGATATCCCGCGTGACGGGATTCCGGGATGACAACGTGGGTCCTTGTTCGCGCGGGAATGACGAAATGGTATGGATCTCGGCTTTTTCCTTCAGAGAAGGATCCGTCTCGGGCGGGGCGGGGACGACCAGATGCTACAGCTTGTATACGAATATCGTCGTGCCGATGCGATAGTCGGGCGTGGGAACTTGGCCGGCGCCGGGCGGCGGGGGACGGAGCTTCATGAGCCAGGAATATTCATCCTGCGGTTGTCTTGTGAAGGTGCTGCCGGGCGTGATCGGCTGGGTTTCGCCTTCGAGCGTGTTGATCGAGACCGCGAGCCAGTGGATTCCCTGGTCCGCGGGATTTCCTTTGGCCGACCACCAGTCCACCTCTTTGTCGCCGAGATAATAGTGGGCGTTTGCGCCGCCGAAGTAGTCGACGGCGATCTTGTTCGTCGAGTTGATCTCCGGATGCGCGTTCACGAACTGCTGGAAGCGCAGAAAATCCTGTCCCCAGTCGTAGTTCGAGTCGGTGATCGAGCGATAGCCGTTCCAAACGCCGCCGCCGATCTCGTTGAAATAGGAAAGGAAGTATGGTGCGGCAAACAAAGTTTCGCCGAAGAACCAGACGAGCAGTAGTACGAGGATCAGATATTTCACGGATGCGGTCATGAGATGTTTCGCGCCCGCTTTCATCGCGTCGAACGCCGAATTCACCGGGCCGATGTTTACGGTCGTGATCCACCGTTTCCAGACGCCCGCGGTCAGTATGTAAATGAGCGGTATCGTGGGCATGAGGTGGCGGACGCCGATGTTCAGCGGGCTGTGGATGCTGTAGGCCCAGTAGATCACGACGAAGAGTGCCATCGAAAATTGCGTGAAGCTTGAGTTCAGATAGTGCATCACGTGTGATTTGATCGCCTGCCAGCCGTTCTTCGCTTTTTTTGCGAAAGCGGCGAGCGTGAGCCAGAGCGCCACTATAACCATGAGGAGCGAAGGCAGCGGCTCTTTGAGGAGATAGGCGACGGGGAAATAAAGCGGCGAGCCGACATTCGAAACGCTGCCGAGGAAATAGCCCGTGTTTCCGGCGGCTGCGCGCTGCATCGTCATGAGGACGCCCAAAAGATATTCGCCAAAAGGCCGCGTTATTTGATGGCCTGCCATCCAGATATCGAGATCAGCGAAACAGCGCATACCGCTGCACAGGTGTCCCGCAGCGGTCGGGCCGTTGCCGAATGTGGCCATGATTGTCGTTGTATCGGACACTTGTTTCGCGATCGGATAATTGGCCGTGAAGAGCGCGTAGACCGGATAGACGACGAGAAGATAGCCGATTGCGAAAACAATCACGACATCACGGACGGCGCGGAGAAGCGCTTTCGCATAATGCACAAAGACGTTCGTCGTGATGCCCTGCCGCCTCGCTATGGACTTCACTAAATAATAGATGACGATCGCGATCGCGAAGTAAGGGGCGAGGAGCGCGGTCGAGAATTTCGTGAGTTCGCCCACGCCGAACGCGAGCCCGGCAAAAAGGATGCTTTTTTTGGACGGGCGGTAGAGGAATTTAAGGAAAAAATAAGTAGGCACGAGAATGCCGATCGCGGCGCCGACGTCCGTCGTCACATAATGCCCGTGCGAAAGTATGGTGGGGGAAAGCCCGAAGAGAAATGCCGGCACAAGCGCCCACAGAGGCCCCATCAGCTCGCGCGACCATATATAGATGAAAATGATGAGGAATATCGTGAGGAGCATCGGAACAATGCGCGCGACGCGGACGATCTCGGTCGCATTATTCGCGGACCAGCCGTACAAGAACTTTCCGCCCATCGTCCATTGATCGTTCACGTTCGTCGTCCACGCCGGATCGTTTGTCGGGAAGTGCGGGTGGATGAGAAGAAGCGGCAATGCCGCGAGCGCCTTCACGAGCGGCGGGTGTTCGGGGTTCAGATCATAGGAAAGATTGTGCACGTAGCCGTAGCCCGCGGGAATATGCGCGACTTCGTCGACGATCGTCGAGTCCGTGAGCATGGCCCAGGTCATGAGAGAGAGCGAAGCGATACAGATCAAAACGAGCACCCAGGTTGCCGTACGGGAAGAAATTTTTTGGAGGAAGTTCATATACCGTTTATTATAACAAAAAGCCGCCCGGAATCCATCAGAACAGTGCCGCCGCGCGCTCATCGGCCGCGGCGCTTATCGTTCCGCGGCTTTCTATTTTTTCCGTTAACCGTTAAAATTTTTTTGAGATGGGTTCGGCGTGCCGCCGGACCGGTTCGTGGTCCGCACACACCTATGGCAAAAAAAATAACAGGCGAGCATGAAGAATCGCTTATTTTCCCCGTCGGCGCGAAGAGCGGCCTTCCAAAAGGGATCGTTTGGGGCGTCGTCGGGCTCATTATGCTGTTCGCCGGTTCTTTCGGCTATTTCCTCTATCGTTCCGCGACGGTCAGCGTGAAAAGTTCCATGAATGCGAGCCTTCTTCAGCTCCAGGCGGGCGTGAAGGACCTCCGGAATTTCGATCCGCAGTCGGCGGCGCAGGAGTTTCAGGCGGCCGGTGCCGCCGGACCGAATTTCGGCGGCATCCTTTCCGAGTTTAAACCGCTCTTCAAAAGCGCGGGGGATCTTGCCGGAGGATTCGGTCGGCTTGCGGATCTCGGCGTGAAACTTTCGGCGGAAGCGTCGTTTTTCGAGAGCGCCGCATTGCCCGATTTTTTGGGCGGGAACGGCGCCGACCTTATTGCGCATCTCAGTTCGACGAGCGCTTTGCTCGGCCAGGCGGCGGATGAAAGCGATATTCTGTCCGCGGATGCTTCGAACCTCGGCATTTCCGCGTCCGGATCCGCGGCATCGTTCGGCAGTCAGTATCTTTCGCTCCGGATCGGAGTTGCCGGAGCTCAAAAATTTCTTTCCGCTCTTACCGACTGGTTCTCGTCGCCGGATCCGCGGCACGTGCTCGTACTTCTCGAAAATCCTTCGGAAATGCGCCCGGGCGGCGGCTTTCTCGGTTCGTACGCCGACGCCGTGATCCAGGGCGGCAGTCTTTTGTCGACCGACGTCCGCGATATCGCGGATGCGGACCTCGCCTTCAAGCCAACTATTATTCCTCCGGTGCCGCTTATGCCAGAGATAACGCGGATGCGCCCGGCGGACGCGAACTGGTTTTTCGGTTTTCCGGAAACGGCGTCGGAGACGATATCGTTCATGGAGCGGAGCGATCTCTATGCCGCGAGCTCGACCTCGTTCGATGCCGCAATCGCGGTGTCGACAAAGGTGATCGGCGATCTCCTCTCGCTTACGGGCCCGATCACGATTCCCGGCGTAAAAACCCCGCTCGATGCGGCCAATTTTCTCGAAATGCTTCAGGCCAAGGTGCAGCAGGGGCAGGCCACGAACGCGTCGTACCCGAAGATGGCGCTCCGCGATCTCGCGGCCGCTTTGACGCAAAAATTTTCATCCATGGATGACGCGGCGAAGCAGAAACTTTTTACGCTTGCGGAAGATTGGTTCGCGAAGCGGGACGTGGAGATATATTTCAAAGACCCCGTGCTTGAGCAGGCGCTCGGCGAATACGGCCTTTCGGACGGCGTTTACGCGACGCCGGCGGATTTCGAAGGCGACTACCTCGCTTTGGCGGATGCGAATATAAATGGCGGCAAGTCGGATCTGTTTATTAAACAAAGCGTTTTGCTCCAGAGCCAAATCAACGCGAGCGGCACCGTGACGGATCATCTGGTGATTGATCGCACGCATACCGCGAGCCGTAGCAACGCCTGGTGGTATGACACGCCGAATCAGAATTATCTGCAAGTGTTTATTCCCGACGCCTCGGAGCTTTTGAATGAAACCGGCGCCGCGGCGAAAAGTATTTATCCGCCGGCATATTATGCGAAGCAGGGCTATTCGACGGATCCGCTCGTTGCCGCGCTTGAGTCGTCCACTGCGCCGATCTTCAATTATCCGGCGATCTTGTCGCACGAGGAAGACGGCAAGGAAGTGCTTTCCACGTGGTCCAGGATAAATCCGGGAGGGAAAACGGAGCTCGTGCTCGATTATTCGCATCGCTTGTATTCACAGGTCGCGGACGGCACGAGTTATCGATTCGTTTTTGAAAAGCAGCCGGGATCGGAGCGCAGTTATACGTTCGACGTGAGCGCGCCTCCTGGTTTCAAGTTCGCGGAGAACAATCTGCCGGTCTATGAATATCAAAGCGACGACCCGCCGGGGCGGCTTGTCATCGACTTGACTTTAGAGAAGGAATAAAGTACAATATCTCCAGTGAATCGAGGGCCAAATCGAACGAATAAAAGGAGAATGCCGTGAGAGTAATAACCGTGCGGCTCGAAGGAAGGACGGTTTCCGTCTGGGGATTGACGAAAGAATTGTACGAGAACCTTGCGCAGCGCATGTCACAACTGAAATATGCCGTGAATTCGCGGCAGGGTCCGTCCGGCGAGATGCTCGTTGACGCCGTTTCATGCGCTTCGAGTATGCTGTATCACGACATATTCCGGGCCGTTCGGGATGCCGCCCGCGATGGTTTCTCGGTGAAAGGAAAAATACGAGGCGGCGCTCCTGACGCCGTTCCTGTCTGACCGGAAAATGTTTTCCCGCGCAATCGATCCATCGATCGCGCGGGTTTTTTTTATCATCGTCATCCCGGAAAAATCCAGAACCGCGTTTTTTCTTCGTTCCCGCCTCCGCCGAAGGCTTCGGCGGGCAAGCAGGCGGAGCATGCTACAAAAGTGACGATCGTCACTTTTGTAGCATGCCAAGTTCAGGATGACGGAGGAAGTTCTAGATTTTTGCGGAAGCGTCGCTTCGTAGAACTTTTCTTTTCGCGATGTTCGGCGTAGCATATGTAATCATGGAAGAGCAAAGCAAGATACGAAACTTTGTAATTATCGCGCATATTGATTCCGGCAAAAGCACGCTTGCGGACCGATTGCTCGAGATCACGGGCACGGTGCCGATGCGCTCAATGCAAGCGCAGTATTTGGATCGCTTGCCGCTGGAGCGTGAGCGGGGAATCACTATCAAAATGACTCCGGTACGGATGGCGTACACGGCGGGCGGCGACGATTATATTTTGAATCTGATCGACACGCCGGGACATAGCGATTTTTCTTATGAAGTGTCCCGCGCGCTCGCGGCGGTCGAGGGCGCGGTGCTTTTGATCGACGGCACGAAAGGCATCCAGGCGCAGACGCTCTCGACGCTGCGTTCCGCGCAGAAAGCCGGGCTTAAGATCGTCCCCGCGGTGAATAAGATCGATCTCGCCCTGCCGCAGATCGAGCGCGTCGTCGAATCTACCGCCCAACTTCTGGGCGTTTCAAAAGAAAGCGTTTTCCGCATTTCCGCGAAGACCGGAGCAGGCGTAAAAGAGCTTTTGGAGGAAGTGGTGCGCGTGGTGCCGCCTCCGAAATCTCAAATCTCTCCGCCTCGGGCGGAAAATCTCTCCGCCGAAGGCGGATCCGCCTCGGGCGGAAAATCTCAAATCTCGAAAGCATTGATTTTCGACTCCCTCTACGACGATCACAAGGGCATCATCGCGTTCGTCCGTGTTTTCGGCGGCGAGTTCACGACGGAAGACCTGCGCTTCGCGGCAACGGGCGCGCGATTCAAGCCGAAAGAAATCGGCTATTTTTCTCCCGATCTCAAAACGACGCCGAAGCTCTCGAACGGCGAGATCGGCTATATTGCGACGGGATTGAAGGAACCGTCGCTTGTGAGAATCGGGGACACGGTTTTCGCAAACGGCAAAGAGCAAGCGGCGGGCGAAAAGGATGCCGCGCTTCCCGGCTACAAGGAGGTGGCGCCCGTCGTCTTCATCTCTTTCTATCCCGATCACGAAACGAAATTCGAGGACCTGAAGAAGGGATTCGAGCGGTTACGGCTTACGGATGCCGCGTTATCCTTCGAGCCGGACGCGAACGAAGCGCTGGGTAGGGGGCTCAAAGTTGGATTTTTGGGCCAGCTGCATTTCGAGATCACCTCAAGCAGGCTCGAGAGCGACTATCATTTGGAATTTTTGACGAGCTTTCCGTCGATCGCCTACCGCGTGCAGGACAAGGGCGTCGTGCGCATCGTAAAGCAGCCGCAGGATTTTCCGGAGAAGCCCGAGAAGGTCTGGGAGCCGATCGTGAACCTTGAAGTGCTCACGCCGCAGCAATATCTGAGCGCCGTGATGCAGCTCCAGACCGTGTTCGATATCGAGATCGAGAACGTCGAGAACTTGGGCGACAATCTTCTCCTGCATGCCACGATGCCGCTCCGCGAACTCATCCGCGATTTCGATGACCGGCTGAAATCGGTGTCGCAGGGCTACGCGTCGTTCACCTACGAGCTCTCGGGCGAGCGCGAGGCGGAGGTGGAGAAACTCGAAATTCTAATCGTGGAGGAAGTGATTCCCGCGCTCACGCGCATCGTGCCGAAAAAGGACGTCGAGCGCGAGGGCCGCTCGACCGTGGAGCGTCTGAAGACTCTTTTGCCGCAGGAGCAGTTTTCACAGGCGCTTCAGGCGAAGGCTTTGGGCCGCGTGATCGCACGCGAGACAATTCCCGCGATGAAAAAAGCGCTCGGCGACTTCGGCAAGAATGGCGGCGACCGCACGCGCAAGATGAAGCTTTGGAAAAAGCAGGAGCGCGGCAAGGAGCGGCTGCAGAGCATGGCAAGGGTTAATCTGTCGCCCGAGGTGTTCAGGGAGATATTAAAGAAGTAGCCGGGGCATAGCCGAGCTGGACGCACGCTTTTTTCTTGCGGATTTTTGGCGTTTATACCTATAATCAGGGCAGTATTATTTGAGAGGAGGTTTTATGTTGCAGGAAATTCCCGTTGTTAATCTGGATTGCCTGCTCGATCCCGGCACAATCACGACGGTGAGCAAGGCATTTCATGATATCGGTTTCGTGTTCGTGCGGGCGCCGCGGATATGCGCCATGATGCCCGATCTGTATTTTTCGTGCGCGCGCGTGTTCGGATCGCCGTATTGGGTGAAGGCACAGTACGATTGTGCGGAGATCGGCCACCAGCGTGGCTGGACACCGCCGTTCAGCGAGGAAGCAATCTTCTGTCGGTTGAACAAACGGCGCGGAGACCGGAGAAGCAAGGATGCCAAAGAGAATTGGTTCATGGGGCCCGTGTTCCCGGACGATCATCCGCTCGTGAAGCAATTTCCGGCGCTTTATCCGCGGAACGTCTGGCCGGAAGAAGTGCCGGAGTTCAGGCAGTGCATGGAGACCTGTTATGCGGCGCTGTTTCCCGTGGGTAGGGAAGTGCTTCGTTCCGTCGCGAGCTATCTCGGTTATGGCGCGCATTTTTTTGACGAGCTGCTCCGCGATGCGCCGACCGTAATGCGCGCGATCCACTATCCGCGGATCACGGAAGACCAGGCAGGCAACGTAGAATGGGGTTGCCGGCATACAGATATTAATCTCATAACCCTTCTTCCTCCTTCGACGAAACTTTCGGAATCGCCGGAAGCCGGGCTCTGGGTACGGCGCCGCGATGGCGTTTGGATTCCGGGCAAAGCGCCCGAAGGATGCCTCATCGCGCAGGTGGGTGACGAGCTTGAGCATTGGACCGGCGGCCATTTCCTTTCGACCGATCACGAAGTACGCCCGCCCGCCCGTGCGACGCTTACCGGCCGCTATTCCATCGCCGATTTTTTCCATGTGCGTTCGGACGTGCTGATCGAGCCCGACCGGCGCTGGGCGAACGGCGTTTATAAACCGATCCGCGCGGGAGAATTCGTTCTCAGACGCTTGCGCGAGATCGGATTGCTTGCTTAGTATCTGTTCCGGTTGCATTGATGCGGCTCATTGACCCCTTCCGCCCCCGGTGCTATGTTCCGATGAGAAGCATCGTTTTGCGGGGAGGAGCATATGCTGATCAGCTCCGGATGGACGATTGTCATGTGCGTGGTGGCGATCATGCTTGCAGCGTGGGCGAA
>DATLTV010000003.1:0-4964 GCA_035533375.1 Minisyncoccota bacterium | reverse complement strand
AACGCCGATTTCTATCAGCAGTATTATCGGTCGCTCGGACCGACTTCGGCGCTTCTCGAAGCCGGGTCCTATCATCTGCTTCGTGATTACCGGAACGAGCACGGAAATTTCGACGCTCTGAAAAACGAACGCGGAGATATTGTGATGATTTCATTTTTTATGGATATGCATCTCCCGTACCTCGACGATGCCGAGTTTCTGGATGCGTTCCGGAGTTAGCGGGTTTCCATGGCCGCTGCGTCATTATGCGCAGCGGCTTTTTTATGCCGAACCAAAATGTGTCACCCCGGAATCCCGCCGCGCAATAGTCGAGCATACCCTCGTCTGTCATCCCGGAATCTCGCCCGCGGCGAGATATCCGGGATCTATACCTTAAAAAAATAATTATATAAAGTATGGATCCCGGCTCAAGGCCGGGATGACAGAAGAAGCACGTATCCTTGCTTTCGCCAAGCCATGTCCCGCAGGCGTGCCCGAATCGCCGGATTGGAATCGAATTTACATCGGGTGCTATAATATGAAAATAGAATCATTCGATCTTCATGAAGAAATTTTTTACGGTATTTCTGCTGTCGCTCCTTGGTTTATTCGCCGTCGCCGTGCGGAACCTTTCCGTCGCCTACGCGACCGGCACGACGATCGCAACGGTTGCGTCGGCCGCGAGCGGCACCTTGCAGCAGCAGCTCGACGTCAATAATCAGGAGATTACGAATCTGAACCAGGAGATTGCGACGTATCAGGCCGAACTCCAGCAGGTCGGCGCGGACAAGAAAACCCTTCAGTCGGCCATCAATGCGCTCGATCTGCAGCGCAAAAAAGTGGAGGCGCAGGTCTCCGTCACCAAGTACCAGATCAACGCCACCCAGTTGCAGATTACGCAGCTCGGCGGAGAGATTTCGGATGCGAAGCAGACGATCACGACGGATCAGGCATCGCTCGGAGAATATTTCCGGATCATGCAAACCGCCGAGCACCAGCCGCTCATCATGCAATTGCTTTCATCGGGTGATATCGCGGAGGCGTGGAGCGATGCGAACGCCACCCAGGAAATACAGGATGCCGTTCAAAAAGAGATGCAGGCGCTTAAAGCGCACGAAAACGATCTCGCCGATTCGCAGATCGCCACAAAACAGAAGCAGCAAACGCTCGCCTCGCAGCAGCAATCGCTCGCCTCGCAGCAGATTTCGCTTGCCGCGACGGTGCGATCGAAGAGCGAACTGCTCACCGCAACGAAAGCGGAGGAATCGAACTACGAGAAACTGCTTGCCGCCGCCGAGGCGGAACTCAACAGCTTTTCGGCGTTCGCGCAAAATGCAGGCGGTTCGAAACTGCTTGTAAATCAGACGGTATGCGACTCCTGGGGCTGTTATTACAACCAGCGCGACGCGCTTTGGGGCAATAATCCGCTTGATGGAACCAGGTACAAGCTTGCGAGCGACGGCTGTCTCGTCACGGCGGTGGCGATGGTCATGACGCATTACGGCTACCGCGACGTGACGCCTGCGACCATCAATTCGAATCCGGATAATTTCGCTTCGTATTATCCGGCGTATCTTTTGACCTCGATCAATGTCGACGGCGTGACCGCCACGCGGAAAGTTGCGGCTATCGATGCCACACTCGCCACAGGAAATCCCGTGATTGTGGGCCTCTATGCCTACGGCGGCACGCATTTCGTCGTTCTCGTGAGCGGCAAGAGGGGCAATTACGTCATGCGCGATCCTTATGTCGCGAACGGGAAAGATATCAGCTTCTCCGCTCATTATTCATTAAGGAGAATCTTTGCCGTGACGAAAGTCGTGATCGGCAGTTAGTTCTTGTGGTTATGGGGATTTTCTCTTCCCGCCATGTTCGACGGTGCATAAAAAATCCCCGCACGTTCGGTGCGGGGATGGGATTTTTTATCGGTTCAGGCAAGTCGCTATGCATTCGCAAGTTCGTAAATGCAGGCGAGGCCCAGCTTTTTTTGATCCGGCGTTCCATGATCGATCACGCGGTGGAATAGAGGAAGCGCCCAAAGAAAAAGTTCTTTGTTTCGCTTCGGATAGCGCATCCACCACGGCTGGCAGCTGTAGAGCGCTTTGTCGCAGGCGTCATAGAGCTCCGCATGTCCGTCCGCGATTTCGATCGCGAGATACGCCAATTTCCACCAGAGCTCGTGCCACCGTTCTTCCGGGTGAGCCCAGAGCGAGAACGGGATTCCCGCATAGAGATCTTCGCGGCTGGTTGACCAGCTCCCCGAAGGTATCCTGGCGGGAGAAGCGGGGTACGATGCGACGAGTGTCTCGGGCGTCGTGAGCCGAATGGGAAGCTGCTGTACGGTCCGGAGAAAGGGGACGAAGAAATTTCCGATCGCTCCTTTATGATGATGGCCAAACGTCTCGGCGTCCATCCAGATAACAAGATACGCGTTCGGTTTCGCCGCGTATTCGCGGGAAATGTCGCGTGAGATGCAACGAGCCGTTTCTTCGCCCGGCGGCATGTGAAAGCTTATCCGGTTCGACCATAGTCGCGACCGGAGAAGACATTTCATGCCGTCCTGCTCGGGGATCCAATCCATCGGAGCTTCCGCATTTGAAAGCGCGAGATACGGATCGTCATCCGAGACGAACCACTCGCAACCCGCCTCGCGTAAGAAGGGGATGAGGTGGGGCGAAAAAGCCATTTCCGGCGGGAATATTCCCCGCAGGCGAGCATCTTGGGCGATCAGTTCGCAGTCGCGATACCATTTTTCGTTCTGTGCGAGTTGCCGCAGAATGAGTTTTTTCGGCGTGAGCGGCAGAAGTGCGTGATATGCGGCGGTATTAGCGAATGAGATGAGCCCGGATTTTGCGAGCCGTCGGAATGCCGCGATGACGTCCGGATGGCGCTCCGCAAGCTGTTCAAGGAGCGAGGCGCATACATCGGCCGTTACGATATGCCCCATCTCGCCTATGGCATCAAGAAGCGGCCGGTAGCATTCATCCACGATCTTTGCGAGCACGTCCTTTCGCTGTGTAGGCGGCTGGTAAAAATGCAGCCCAAAAATCATATCAATTGTTTGCATGGCCTTCTTACCCCCGAGCATCCGCTATTTCAAAGTGCCTTGGCCGGCGCTGGCCAAATACTACAACGAAAAGGGAGATTAGTAAAGGGACCCTCGTCTGTCATCCCGGATCCGCCTTTGGCGGAGTCCGAGATCCATACTTGAGCGATTGTCATCCCGGCCTTGAGCCGGGATCCATACGACGAAAAATGATTTTAAAAATATAGATCCCGGACAAATCGCACGGCGATTTTCCGGGATGACCGATTGCGGAGACGGAAAATATCAACCAGCGGCTCGCGAAGTTTTCGAAACGAGCTCCAACTTCCGTTCACGCCGCCAGCTTTTGATTTCCGCCTCGCGTTTCAGCGCCCCGCTTTTCGTCCGATGCGCTTCGGTATAGACGATCTTTTCGACTTTGTGCGAACTCGTATAATGCCCGCCTTTTTTGTTTTGATGCTCGGCGAGCCGCCGCGCAAGATCGTTTGTGATGCCGGTATAAATGCTCCGGTCCGCGCATTGCGCAAGATAGACGAAATACATGACCTCATTATTCTCTCTCCGGATGGTATAATCAATTCTTGAGGCATCGCCGCTTCAGACAGCTTTCATCGGGTATATAAGATAAAAACAATTATGCAAACAATCACTCCGCATTTGTGGTTCGATAAGCAGGCCAAGGAAGCGGCCGAATTTTACGTTTCCCTGCTTCCGGGTTCGAAAGTCAACAACGCAACGACGTTGCACAACACGCCCTCGGGCGACGCGGACATCGTGTCATTCGGGAAAACAGTGTCAGGTACCGTTTTTGATTTTAGACTTTAGAAATATTTGATCTCCCGCATGCTACCCTGCCTGCATGGGCAGAGCGCATCGCGTCGATGTCGGGAACACGATCTACCACGTCTTGAACCGGGCGAATTCTCGCTCACGGCTTTTTGAGGGTGACGAAGAATACCAGAGCTTCCTCGCCGTTCTGCGCGAGGGTCAGTCGTATGTTCCCATGCGTATCCTGGCATATTGCCTCATGCCGAATCACTGGCATTTTGTTCTCTATCCTCGGGAAGACGGCGACCTCTCGAAATTCATGCAGCGGGTCACGCTTACCCATACCCAGCGCTATCACGCGAAGACAAGCACGAAGGGATATGGCCATCTCTACCAAGGCCGCTATAAATCTTTTCCCGTGCAAGACGATCTCTATTTCCTCACCCTGGTTCGCTACGTCGAGCGCAATGCGAAACGGGCCGCCATGGTCGAACGGGCGGAGGAATGGCCCTGGTCGAGCGTCTGCGATCGCGAACATGGTAAAATGATGTTGAAGCATCTGAGCCCTTGGCCGATTCCCATCCCCGATGATTATCTCGAGTGGCTCAATCGGCCGCAACCAAAAGAAGAGATCGAGGCCATCCGCTATGCCGTCCGGCGCAACCGGCCGTACGGATCAAGTGAATGGGCAGGGGAGATGGTTGAGCGATTCGGTCTTCAGAATACGATGCGCGGCGAAGGTCGCCCGCGCAAAACGGATAACGGTACCTGACACTGTTTTCCCACTCGTTTTTGCATGGCCTGTCGTTATCGGAGGTTGGCCGGCACCTATGTGGATAAGTTGGATCGGTGTCGTTGTTGCCGCATACATTTCTTACGCGAGCTTCCATTTTGCCGCCAAACGTGAGAAGAAATTTTAAGCGCGAACCCTCTGGGATTCGAACTAATTTCACCTTGCAAAACCTGCATTTTCAAAATTAAAATTCTGACCCCTCTAGGACGAAAATCGGTAAAGCCTCCAGAAGGCTTACGGGATAAAGGACGGCTTGTGGTCCATGGTGCCAAAACTAGACTGCTCATCTCCACGCTCCCAGTCGAACGTTTTTTGCCCAAAATCCGTGAGTTTTACCCCTTCATTTGGGTAGTCACTAGCCTTTCTCAGAGTGACTAC
>DATLTV010000002.1:0-6716 GCA_035533375.1 Minisyncoccota bacterium | reverse complement strand
TGCTTCGGCAGGTACTTCTTGACGTGCCGCCAGGAATGCTTCGCTTCGGCCGTAAGTGCCCGTTCCTCCGCCGCGGAAAGCTTTTTTGCTTTCGCAAAATTCTTCGCGTTCTTCGCCGCGAATGCATGCAGCTGCTTTTCGCCTACGCTTCGGAGTTTTTTCACCTCCGGCGAGATCTGGCGATAAAACTTGGCCGTTGCGACCTTGGTCTTCCGTTCGGCTTTTCTGCCGGCCTTCGATTTCAGGAACATGCCTGCCGCAACCGCAAGCGCCGCGCCCACGAGTGCGCCTTCGACAATCTTCGCTCCGTTATTATTTTTCTTCATGTTGGATGTGTTTATGTGTGCGACCTTTTTCCTCGTAGCGGCGCGAGGCACCGTTCTTCGGCGCACGCCGCCGCAAAAAATACGAAAGGATGGGCAGTGCCGAAAGCCGGTCGATCACGTCGTTCACCCGCTCGATCGCATCGCTTGAAGCGTCGGTCAGATTCTGCGACAAGACCTCAAGTTCTTTCGCGATGTGGATCAGGTGGTACGCGACCACGGCGCAAAGGATGCCCACGACGATGATCGCGAGCGAAACCACAAAGTAGAATATCGTCTGTGCCAAAAGAAGCGCGATGATCATATGGGATTATTATAACATAGATGAGTGTCCGGGAAGGATACGTAGGGCAGATTGATTTGCTAACGAGCTAAACGCCCGAAATCCATAGCATGATTTCGGGCGCTAACGAGCCAACGAGCTTTATGTCTATTCTTTCTTCGCCCGCTTGCGGTCGTTCTCGTTCAGATATTTTTTTCTGATACGGATGCTCTGTGGCGTCATTTCGACAAGCTCTTCTTCGTTGATGTAATCGAGCGCGTCCTCGAGCGAGAGCGTGACCGGGGTTTCCAACTGGTCGGCGAGGCCTTCGTTCTTCGCGCGGAAGTTCGTAAGCTGCTTTTCGCGCGCGACGTGTACCAGCACGTCTCCTTCTTTCGCGTTTTCGCCCACCACCATGCCTTCGTAGACCGGGACGCCCGCACTCATGAATAATTTTCCGCGCCCCTGCGCCGTGACCAAGCCGTAATTGTTCGAAACGCCCGCTTCGGTCGCGACGATCGAGCCGTGCGGGATTGCGGTGATATCGCCTTTATACGCTTCGTAGCCGAGAAAAATGCTGTTCATGATGCCCGTGCCTTTCGTCGCCGTGAGGAATTTGTTGCGGATGCCGATGAGGCCGCGCGTCGGAATCTCGAAATCCATGAACGCGATATTGCGGTCGATCTTCATATTTTTCACGACGCCCAGGCGCTTGCCCATCATCTCGATCACCGTGCCCATGTGCTCCTCCGGAACTTCCACGGAAACAAGTTCCATCGGCTCGAGTTTTTTCCCGTCTATTTCCTTGAAAATGACCTGCGGCTTCGAGACCTCGAGCTCGTATCCTTCGCGCCGCATTTTTTCGATGAGGATCGCGAGGTGCAGCTCGCCACGGCCGGCGACGACCCAGCGGTCGGCGGTCTCCGTGGGCGTGACCGAAAGCGCGACGTCCGTTTCGATCTCCTTTTCGAGGCGCTCTTTGATGTTCCGCGACGTGGTGAGCTTTCCTTCCCGCCCGCGGAACGGCGACGTATTCACGGCGAAGGTCATTTTGATCGTTGGCTCTTCGATCTCGATCACGGGAAGCGCCACGGGGTGCTCCGCATCCGCGATTGTTTCGCCGATCGAGATGTCCGGAATGCCCGCGACCGCAGCGATGTCACCCGCGACCGCTTCATCCACCTCCACCCGCGCGAGCCCGTCGAACACCATGACCGAGGTGATCTTCGCGGGTTTTATATTCCCTTTGCGGTCGATGTGCGCGGCGGTCATATTCTTTTTGATCTTCCCCGCGACGACGGATCCCACTGCCACCTTTCCTTTGTAATTGTCATAGGCGAGATTCACGGTAAGCATTTGAAGCGGCTTTGTCTCGTCGGCCGTCGGCTCCGGAATATAGGATGCGATCGTTTCGAAAAGCGGTTGGACATTCGTCATCGCCGCAAGATCCGGTTTGAGGCCGGCCTTCCCCTGCTTCGCGGAAGCATAAATGACCGGAAACTCGCTCTGCTCGTCCGAAGCGCCGAGCTCGATGAAAAGGTCGAATGCGGCGTTCAGCGCCCACTCCGGCCGCGCGTCGGGCTTGTCGATCTTATTGATGACGACGATTATTTTGTGCCCCGCTTGAATTGCTTTCCGCAAAACGAACTTCGTCTGCGGCATCGGGCCTTCCTTTGCGTCGATCAAAAGTAATGCGCCCTGTACCATACGCATGATGCGTTCGACCTCGCCGCCGAAATCGGCGTGTCCGGGGGTATCCACTATATTTACCTTCAGATCCTTGTATCTGATCGCGGCATTCTTCGAAAAAATCGTGATACCGCGCTCTTTTTCGAGCTCGTTCGAGTCCATGATGAGCTCCTGCACGGCGTCACTTTTGAGCTTGAAATCCACCGACTGCTTGAGCAGGGCGTCGACAAGCGTCGTCTTTCCGTGATCGACGTGCGCGATGATCGCGATGTTCCGTAATTTATGCATAAAAAGATGCCCGGCGGGGCATGAGAAATATATCACGTTCCGGGCAAAAACGCAAAAGCGCGTTATCGCATAACCCGCGACGTGGCACTCGCAATACCGCATGCTACAAAAGTGACGATCGTCACTTTTGTAGCATGCGGATCAAATACCCCATGAATCCGGATCACCGGATGGAAAACGGTTACGGGCGGTTTATGATATCCAACAATCGCTGCGGAAAATCCAAAATCTGATCAGCCGGATTTGGATAACCTTTCCTAATGGCCCGGAGCGGAGCGACATTGCATATTCGCGGAAGAAATTTTAACATACAGCTGCAACAACTTGAAATGAAACGATGGCGGTCGAAAATTCTTATAGCGGCGTTCACGGGTGCTTTCGTGTTTCCGTTCGCACTCCACGCAGCGGCGCGGCCCTTTGTATATGAAGCCTGGCTGCCGTTCTGGAGCAAGCAGGGCGGAATGCTCGCTGTCGCCCTGCACCTCGAGAAGTTCAAGGAAATCAGTCCGTTCTCCTATGAAGTGAATGCCGACGGCTCGCTCAAGGACGATCTGCATATCGATTCCGGCCTCTGGCCCGGATGGCTTTCGGCCGCACGCGACGGGGGCGTGAAAATCATCCCCACGATTGCGCTCCTCGACGGTACGCAGAGCTATAACCTGCTTTCAAACACAAAACTTCGCCGGAAGCACGAGAACAACATCGCCGCGCTCGTGAAGAGCGAAAAATTCGACGGCATCGACATCGATTACGAAGATAAGCCGGCAAAAGAAGCGCCGTACTACGATCTTCTCCTCGAAGGACTCGCACTGCGCATGCATCCTCTGGGAAAAACGCTTACGTGCACGATCGAAGCGCGTACGCCGCCGATCGACGAATATGCGGTCGTCCCAAACACGATCCGCTACGCGAACGACTATGGCGTGATCAATAAATATTGCGACGAAGTGCGTATCATGGCCTACGACCAGGGAGCGATCGATCTTACGCTCGATGCGGCGAAAGGAAATGGCGCGTTCTACATGCCGGTAGCCGATTCCGCTTGGGTGAAAAAAGTGCTCGCGCTCACCGTGCGGTCGATCAACAGAAAAAAGCTGGTACTCGGCATTCCCACCTACGGTTATGAATACGAGGTCGATTGGAGCGGCGGCGTTGCGGCCTATCAACGGATCGGCTCCATCAATTACGGGAACGCGCTCGCTCTTGCAGCAACGCTCGGCATCTCGCCCGCGCGGAACAGCGCCGGAGAATTGAGCTTCGCCTTCGCGACGAGCACACACCTCGCCGTTTCTCCGGGGCTCATCTCCGCCATGAATGCAACCTCTTCGCCGCCGCTCGTCATGCTCGCCGTCGCGGGCACCTCGACCGCGGCTACTCGTTATGTCGATGTAAGCGACGCAACCGCGATCGGACAAAAAATCGCGCTCGCAAAACAGTATGGCCTTAAAGGCGTTGCTTTCTTCAAAATGGACGGCGCGACGGATCCCGGCATTTGGGCGGAGATGAAATAAGCCGGGGCACAGAAAAAGCCGGGTATCGTGTCCATCGCCGGTTTTTGTCATCCCGTTCCTCCCGTTGCGGCGATTGTCCGGGATGACAATAAAAAAATCGGCATAAAATCAAAACGATAGATTTTTGCGCCAGCCTTTATGTCCCGGCTATCTTCTCGATCACGATCGGCGAATGGTTCGACTCGCGGTTCGCGAGATATCCAAGGCCGAAGCTTACGATCGCGACGAGCGCCACGACCGTTCCGAAAACAATCTCCTTTTTTCGCCAGAGGATCCAGTTTTTGAGATTGGTCATGCTTTTTTACTGTCGCACCGGTCCCGGCCTACACCGGGATAAACTCCGGCCGGGGCCAGTGCTTTTGTCGTTAACGCTTGGAAGCGTGGATCCCCGCCGGAGCCCGCCCCGTACCGTGATACGGGGCGGGGATGACAAACACTTAAAAATTCAAATGCGTCTCCCACTTCTCGTAGAGCGCCTTCGTCGCACGGAGGTCGCCCACGTTGTATTTCGCGATATCGAGAAATTTCTTTTCTTTGAACAGGCGCCCGACGTCGTCGCCCGTCGTGCCCGAGGCTTTGGGGCTCTCGATGCCGAAGGCGCGGCTCCAGAGATGCAGGCCGCCCTTGCGCCGCACGGCGCCGTAGAACGTAAGCTGGTCCTGGAGATCGATATGCACGGCGTCGGCGTTGTTCTGGTAGAGATAGCGGCCGCGCATGAGGTCTTTCGTGGGCCGGATGCCGTGGATCGCGGAACGAATCATCAAAAACGGGGCATCGAACCCGCGGCCGTTGAACGTGATGAAATGCTCGTAGTGCCGCGCTCCGTCCCAAAATTTCTCGAGCATTTCCTTTTCCCCCATCGGCTTGAAGGTCATATTGCCCTCCTGGGATTCTTTGAGCTTCTCCCCGGGCGCCTGGAAATACACCACGCCCTCGTCTTTATAGTAATCGAGTACGCCGATCGCAACGATTTCGCCGGTGAGCGGCGAAAAGCCGAGTCTGGTCTTCAACTCATCGAGTGCAACCTTATATTCTTCTCCGTTCGCCGATTCCTTCTTGATCCAGCGCGTCAAAGCCTCCTGCGACGCATGGTCCAGAGCGTTAAAATCCTCCCCAACCGTCTCGATATCGATGATGAGCTTATTGATTTGTGCCATAAATTCTCTTGTCATCCTCGGTCTTGGCCGGAGGATCCACGCTTTCTAAATGCCCGTTTGGAAGCATGGATCCCCGCCTTACGCGGTGATGACAAATTACTTGACTTTGGGTACATCATACCATAAGATGATAAAATAATTCTAAAGTCCTTATGGCACATACAAAAGCAATCGGCTCTACAAAACTCGGAAGGGATTCCATCTCGAAGCGGCTCGGCGTGAAGCTCCAGCACGGCGAAAAAGTGTCCGTGGGCGAGATCATCATCCGCCAGCGCGGCGCAAAATATGTGGCCGGCGATAACGTCCGCAGCGGGCGCGACGACACGCTCTACGCCGGAAAATCCGGTATCGTGAGGTTCTCGACAAAGACGCTCACCCGCTTCGACGGCAATCGGAGAAAAGCTACGATTGTGGCCGTACAATAATTTTCAGATCCGTTTCGGCTCCGTTCCTGAAACGGAGCTTTATTTTTTTCTCACCGAGCTCTTTCACGGGCCGGTCAAGGTCGATCTCCACGTGCTCGGTCGTGACAAGCTTTGCGTCGCGAAGCGCGGAGAGGATCATCTCTTTATTCACTGAGCCGAACACGGAGCCGGCGCCGTCGGACCTCACTTGAAATTCAAGCGTGCGGTCCGCAAGCGTCCGTTTCAGTCCTTCGACATGTTTTGTGAATTCCGCGGTTTCCTTGTCGGATTTCGCCTTGCATTGCGCTACCTCCTTGAGAGCATCGGGGGTCGCCGGTTTTGCGACGTTCTTCGGAAACAAAAAGTTCCGCGCGTAGCCGTCGTTCACATCCTTCACTTCGTTCTTACGCCCGAGGCCGCGCTTGTCCTGGAGCAGGATTACTTTCATAATTTCTAATTTACCTAATTTCTAATGAATGGCCAATGAACAAAAATCCTGATGCCCAAACAAGTTTTTTTGGGCACGGAGGATTGATGATTGGGTGGTTTTTAGGTCAATTAGAAATTAAGAATTGGGAATTTACTTCGCAATCTCCGCTTTCAAAATCTCCACCGCCTTGTCGAGTTGAGGATCGGTGCTCGAGGGAGTCGCGACAGTCGAACTCACCTCGACATCCGGTTTGATGCCGCCGTTTTCGAGGATGCCTCCGTTCGGCAATACCCAGTGCGCAATCGTAATCTTGATCGATGAGCCGTCGTTCAGATCTTCAAGTTCCTGCACTGTTCCTTTGCCGAAGCTCGTTTCGCCCACGAGTTTCACGTCTTTCCGATTGTCGTGGAGCGCGCCCGCCAAAATCTCCGCCGCCGAGGCCGATCCGCCGTTGATCAAAACAACGACCGGGAATTTCGCGAGTGCGGCATTGCCGTCCGCCTGGTAGCTCGCAAGCACGGCGCCGTTCCGGCCCTGCTCGCTCACGACCTGCGTTCCCTTGGGCAGGAACCATCCCGCGAGGTCGACCGCGACCTGCAGATAGCCGCCCGGATCGTCGCGCAGATCGAGCACGAGCCCTTTGCTCCCGTCC
>DATLTV010000001.1:0-3189 GCA_035533375.1 Minisyncoccota bacterium | reverse complement strand
CTATGGCGGCATCAAATATACCCTGGCGGCGGGGAATCCCTCAAAACAAAGCGACGGGAAGGAGTGGGTGAAAGGAGCGTTGTACGGCTTACTCCTGCTTGTCGGTGCATATCTCATCCTGAACCTTATCAATCCACAGCTTACCAATTGCGGACTTACGGCGTTGCCGGCGCTTCCATAAATGCAGACGTGGCGGAGGGGAGAACGATGTAAGCGGCAAAGGTGGAGATGTTTTTTAAATCAAATGATGTAAAATTCTATATATGAAACGCTTTCTCATTATTTTCATCGGAATCGCGGCGGTCGCCCTTCTTGCACTCCTTGGCTATTACTTTTATTCCAAAAACGCGGCTCCCGCAGCATCGAATCCAGGATCAACGACGGGAGGGCTTCCGAATCCGGGCAACCAAAACAATCCACAACAAAGTTCGTCTCCTTCCGGTATTCCCGGGAGTCCGGTAGCGGCACCGGCATACACCGGCCAGAAATTCGGCGTGGTCGCACAAAACCAGGTCCTCGCTTATTACGTCGACCCGCAAAACAACGCCTTCCTCGTACAGCCGGACGGACAGGTTTTTGAGGTCGCAAACGGCACCGCGTCGGCCTTGGGCTCTTCAACAATTCCGAACCTCATATCCGCCGGTTTTTCCCACGATGGGGAGAAAATCCTGGGTATTTCCGGTAATCCGTCCGATCCGCAAATCTCTGTGTTCACGAGCAGCACCAGCGCCTGGCAACCGCTCGCGCAGGGCATCCTTTCGCCCGTCTGGTCGCCCATAAACTACCAGATAGCGTATCTCGCGCCGGCAAACGGTGCGGTCACGCTCACGACGATTGATCTTTCGAACCCAAAGGCAAGGCCGGTGTCTTTTATTACGCTCCACGCGCAGGATCTTGCTCTCCGGTGGGTAAGCGCGAATCAAATTATTCTTTCCGAAAAGACGGGCGCGGCATCGACGGGGTCGACCTGGAGTTATGATCTTAAAAAGAAGGTTCTTTCGGAATTGGTGTCGGAACAGTCCGGCCTAGATACCGCATGGAGCGGTCCGGCAGCTTCCGGGCTTGTTTTTGAGGGCAGCGAGAACGGAATCGGCGGCCGGCTTACTCTTGTGGGCGCCTCGGGCTCTCCACTCGAAAACCTTTCATTCCTCACACTTCCCGAAAAATGTGCATTTGACACCGAACTCGTGCCTGCGGCGTCTTCAACCGAGGTCGCAGCCTCTTCGACCGCAAAATCAGGCACAAAAATTCCTCTCGCGCCGACTTCAACTCTCGTAACATCTCTTTATTGCGGCATACCGCGCGACGCGCAGAAACTCCAAACAAGCGCTCTCCCCGACGATTATCTCATGCGGTCATTCTTCACTGCCGACGATCTCTACAAAGTGGATCTCGCGAGCGGCAATACCTCGCAGATCTTCGCGGACCAAAATCAGACACTCGACACAACCGACCTCAGCGTCGCGAATCAAACGCTTTTCTTTGTGAATAGGATCGATCAAAGGCTGTACGCCGTGTCGCTCAAATAGCTCGTTAGCTCGTTAGCGGCGAAATCGAAAACGCGGCGATTTCGCCGTTTGGCTCGTTAGCCAAACACGATGCGCTGACCAACGAGCTAGACGCGGGAAATCCACCGCTTTGATTTCGCCGCTAACGAGCTAACGAGCTATTTGAGCTAACAAGCTACCCTACGGGCTTCACAATCACATACCTCTCTTTTCCTTCTCCAGCGCTTTCGGTCGTCACTTCCGGATGCACCGCAAGCTCAACGTGCACGAGTCGGCGCTCGTAAGAGTTCATCGAGGGCAAGGAAACTTTCTCTTTCGTTTGTGTCACCTTTTTCGCAGCGGCGCGCGCGAGTTCGGCGATTAAGTGCTCGCGCTCCTGGCGATAATTATTGATATCGAGAAACGTCGCCTGCGCGCCGTTTTTTTTCGCGATCATTTGTATGAGGTGGTTCACCGACTCGACGAGCATGGGCAGGTTCGCCTTCACGAGTTCGGCCGAGTCGTAAATAAAAATCGAGCCGTGTTTTTCTTCCGGCTTGACCTCGATGCGATAATCCGAGAATCCCATCCCCTCAACTATTTTTTTTATTATTTGTTCCAACGGTTCCATCTGCGTCTGCTAATTGTTTGTTGATAATAACCTGCTGTCCGGCCGAGAAGAACGACGTAACGCACCAGTAAAGGGGAATCGCCGCCGGCAAGCCGTAAAAGAGGGTGACGGTGAGAATAGGGGCGAGAAACACCATCTGGCGGGACATCTTCTCCGCCTGGGAAAGCACCTGGTCTTTCGGCAGGGTCCTGAGACTCAGTTTCGCCTGCAGATACTGGGCTACCGCCGCCAAACCCACTATCACGATACTCCGCTGGCTCAGGTTAATCAAGCCCAGAAACATCGGGTTGATCGAAGCGGGGGCGGCGACGAAACCGTACAATCCGGCGATTGCGCCGGGCGCAAGCGTCGCGCGAATAATTATGTAGAGCGTCCACAAAATCGGCAACTGGACGAGGAGCAATAAAAATCCCATGAACGGATTCACGCCGTGCTCCTTGTGAAGGTCCATGATCGCTTTTGTCTGCTTTTCGCGGTCTTTCTTGTGCAGCTCCTGAATGCGCTTCATCTCGGGCTGCAATTTTTGCATGATGACCTGCTGTCGCGCGCTTTTATGGAAAACCGGAAACAAAACAATGCGGATGATGATGGTAAGAAAAACAATGGCGAGGCCGAGGTCGTGCGCGCCGATCGTGTTATAGAGGAAAACAAGCGCATTCAAAAGCGGGCGATAGAGGATGGTGCTGTATAGGTATCCCATAGTAATGATTTTTGGCTCGCGGAGATCAGCGTATTAATTTTTGAAGCTCGGCTTGGATGGTTTTTTTATCCGCGCTTTCGATCTTCGGCGAAACAATGATCAAAATGTCTTTTTTGAGGTTTGGAAATTTTACCAACTCGTCTGCGATCGAACGCTTCCAGTAGTGCCGCCGCGCGGAGCTCTTGACCGCATGATTGGCAATGACGATGCCGAAGCGATTATGCCCCTCTTTGTTGTCTTTCTCCTTTAGAAGAAAATACGGGGTTGAAAACGATCGACCCCCTATAGTCTTTTTTTTTTCGATGGGCAGGCGGAATTGTTTGGAATACATATTGCGCTAACTTTCAATTCTCAATTTCCGATTTCCGGGC